>NZ_JBEOPQ010000015.1:0-87248 GCF_040310285.1 Pseudomonas sp. HY2-MNA-CIBAN-0224
TTATACGCGCCCGCGGTGGCCTCGCGATCTTTTAAAAGATCAAAAGATCGCGAGGCAAGCTCGCTCCTACAGCCGGTTTAAACCGTCACGCTGCTCGCCTGTAACAGCTCGCGGGTGTACGGGTGTTGCGGGTTGCCGAACAGGGCTTGCGCATCACCTTGTTCCACCACTTTGCCGTCCTTGATCACGATCATGTCGTGGGCCAGGGCATGCACCACCGCCAGGTCGTGGCTGATAAACAGGTAGGTCAGGCCGTGCCGGGCCTGCAAGTCACGGAGTAAATCCACCACTTGTTTTTGCACGGTGCGGTCCAGCGCCGAGGTCGGTTCGTCGAGCAGGATCAGGGCCGGCTCCATGATCAGCGCCCGGGCGATGGAGATGCGCTGGCGCTGGCCGCCCGAGAATTCGTGCGGGTAGCGGTGGCGGCTCTCAGGATCGAGCCCCACCTCTTGCAGCACGCGAATCACTGCGGCTTCACGCTCTTTTTCGGTGCCGATGTCGTGAGCCAGCAACCCTTCGCTGATGATCTGCTGCACCGACATGCGCGGGCTCAAGCTGCCGAAGGGGTCCTGGAATACCACCTGCATTTGCCGACGCAACGGGCGCAGCAGGTCCTGGTTAAGCAGGTTGAGCTGTTTGTTGCCAAAACGGATGTCGCCCTCGGACTCCACCAATCGCAAGATCGCCTGGCCCAAGGTCGATTTGCCCGAGCCGGATTCGCCAACAATGCCCAGGGTCTTGCCTTTTTTCAGCTCAAAACTGACCCCGTCCACGGCCTTGACGTAATGCCGCTCGCGGCTGAACAGGGGCTTGGGCAGGGGGAACCAGACTTTCAAATCGTCGACTTCCAGCAGGTTGTGCCGGTAGTCGCAGGGCACCGGGCTGCCGCTGGGTTCGGCCTCGATCAGCATGCGGCTGTAAGGGTGTTGCGGGGCTTTAAACAGATCCTCGCAGGTGGCCTGCTCGACAATTTCACCGCCGCGCATCACGCACACGCGCTGGGCGATTTTGCGTACCAGGTTGAGGTCGTGGCTGATCAGCAGCAACGACATGCCCAGACGCTGTTGCAGGTCGATCAGCAGTTCCAGAATCTTCTGCTGCACGGTGACGTCCAGTGCGGTGGTCGGCTCGTCGGCGATCAACAGTTCAGGCTCGTTGGCCAGCGCCATGGCGATCATCACCCGCTGGCGCTGGCCGCCAGACAGCTGATGCGGATACGCATTAAGGCGTTTGTGCGGGTCGCGAATGCCCACCAGGGTCAGCAGTTCCAGGGTGCGTTCACGGGCGGCACGTTTTTTCAGGCCTTTGTGGGTGATCAGCACTTCGCTGATTTGCTTTTCAACCGTGTGCAGCGGGTTGAGCGAGGTCATCGGCTCCTGGAAAATCATCGCGATGCGATTGCCGCGCAGGCTGCGCAACTGGCTGTCGCTGGCGTTTACCAGGTCGGTGCCGTTGTAGCGGATGCTGCCTTGGGTTTCCACACTATTGCCCGGCAACAGGCGCAGGATCGAGTGCGCCGTCACCGACTTGCCCGAGCCCGATTCGCCCACCAGCGCCAGGCACTCACCCCGGTGAATATCCAGGTTGATGCCGTGCACCACTTCACGCCCGGCAAAGCCGACGCGCAGGTCACGTATTTCAATCAATGTGTCGTTCATCTCAACTCCGGGGATCAAATGCGTCACGGCAGGCTTCACCGATAAACACCAGTAACGACAAAATCAGCGCCAGTACGCAGAACGCGGTCAGGCCCAGCCACGGAGCTTGCAGGTTGCGCTTGGCCTGACCGATCAGCTCACCCAGCGAGGCGGTGCCGGGCGGCATGCCGAAGCCGAGAAAATCCAGGGCGGTAAGGGTGGCAATTGCGCCGGTCAAAATGAACGGGATGTACGTCAGGGTCGAGGTCATGGCGTTGGGCAGAATGTGCCGACGCATCAGTGCGCCATTGGTCAAACCCAAGGCCCGTGCGGCTTTGACGTATTCCAGATTGCGCCCGCGCAAAAATTCGGCGCGCACCACGTCCACCAGGGCCAGCCAACTGAACAGCGCCATGATGCCCAGCAGCCACCAAAAACTCGGTGCCACAAAGCCCGACAAAATGATCAGCAAGTACAGCACCGGCAGCCCGGCCCAGACTTCTTGCAGACGCTGGCCGATGAGGTCCACCAGACCGCCATAAAAGCCCTGCAAGGCACCGGCGGTAATGCCGATCAAGGCGCTGACTGCAGTGAGGATCAAGGCAAACAGAATCGAAATTCGCGCGCCAAAAATCACCCGTGCCAGCACGTCACGGGCCTGTTCGTCAGTGCCTAGCCAGTTGGTGGTGCTCGGGGGGCTGGGCGCCGGTTCATTGAGGTCGTAGTTGACCGTGTCGTAGCTGAACGGAATGGGCGCAAAGAGCATCCAGCCGCCCTGGTCGGTGATCAACTTGCGTACGTAATCGCTGCTGTAGTCCGGCTCAAAAGGCAGCTCGCCGCCAAAGTCGGTTTCGCTGTAGTGCGACACAATTGGAAAGTACCAATGGTCTTTGTAGTGCACGGCCAGCGGTTTGTCGTTGGCGATCAATTCGCCGCCCAGGCACAGCACAAACAGGCCGACAAATAACCACAGCGACCACCAGCCACGGCGGTTGGCCTTGAAGTGGGCGAGGCGTCGACGGCCCAGAGGAGAGAGGGTAAACATCAGGCATTCCTCGCCGAGAAGTCGATACGGGGGTCGAGCAGGGTGTAGCAAATATCGCCGATCAGTTTGATCAGCAGCCCGAACAGGGTGAACAAAAACAGCGTGCCGAACACCACGGGATAGTCGCGTGACACCGCGGCTTCGTAGCTCATACGGCCAATGCCGTCGAGGTTGAAGATGGTTTCGATCAGCAAGGAGCCGGCGAAAAACACCTCGATCAACGCCTGGGGAATCCCCGCCACCACCAGCAACATGGCGTTGCGCAGCACATGGCCGTAGAGCACGCGTTTTTCGGTCAAGCCCTTGGCCCGTGCGGTGACCACGTACTGGCGGCTGATTTCATTTAAAAAGCTGTTTTTGGTGAGGATGGTCAGGGTCGCAAAGCCGCCGATCACCAGCGCGCTCACCGGCAGCACCATGTGCCACAGGTAGTCGGCGATCTTGCCGAAAAAGCTGAGGCTGTCGAAGTTGTCCGAGACCAGCCCCTGAATCGGGAACCAGCTCAGGTAACTGCCCCCGGCGAAGACCACGATCAGCAAAATGGCGAACAGGAACGCGGGCATGGCGTAGCCGACGATGATCGCGGTGCTGGTCCACATGTCAAAGGCACTGCCGTTGTGAATGGCCTTGCGAATGCCCAGCGGGATCGACACCAGGTAGGTGATGAACGTGGCCCAGAACCCCAGCGAAATCGTCACCGGGAGCTTTTGCAGGATCAGGTCGGTGACCGTGGAACCGCGAAAAAAACTGCTGCCGAAATCCAGTTGCGCGTAGTTCTTGAGCATCAGCCACAAGCGCTCGTGCATCGGTTTGTCGAAGCCATAATGTTTGGTGATTTCTTCGATAAGGGCCGGGTCAAGGCCGCGGCTGCTACGGCTGGCGCCTGCGCTGTGGGCGGCCATTTCGCCGCCACCGCCGCCGACGGAGGCACCACTGAACCCCTGCAAGCGGGCAATGGCCTGATCCACCGGGCCACCGGGAGCGGCCTGCACGATCAAAAAGTTGACCACCAGAATGCACAGCAGGGTGGGGATGATGAGCAATAAGCGACGACTGATGTAATGCCACATCTTAATGATTCTCTGCCGGAGTGTTGGAAGCAGGCGCGTTGGCCTTGTTGAACTGCGCGTTGCTTTGCGCGGTTTTGCTGACTTCCCACCAGGTGTTCAAGCCCTCGTCGTACTTGGGCTCTAGCGCCGGGCGACCGAAGCGGTTCTGGTACACGGTCGGGGTGCCGATGGAGTAGTAGTTGGGGATCATGTAATAACCCCACTGCAAGACCCGATCGAGGGCGCGGGCGTAATGCACCATCTCCTCGCGGCTGTTGGCTTGCACCAGTCCGTCCAGCAGGGTGTCGACCGCCGGGTCACGCAGCACAAAGGCGTTGGACGCGCCGGGCTGGGTGGCGCTGCTGGAACCGTACATGTCGTACATTTCGCGGCCCGGCGAGACGATGGGCTGGCCGCTGCGCGGGAAGCCCACCACGATCATGTCGTAGTCACGGGCATTGAGGCGGTTGATGTATTGCGCAGAGTCGATCTTGCGGATGTCCATGTTGATGCCGATCTGCGCCAGGGTGCGCTTGTACGGCATGATCATGCGGTCGAAGCCGCCCTGGCCGTCGAGAAAGGTGAAGCTCAGTTGCTCTCCCTTGGCGTTGACCAGTTTGTTGTCTTTGGGTGTCCAGCCGGCTTGTTTGAGCAATGCCAGGGCTTGCAGTTGTTTGTCGCGGATGTAGCCGCTGCCATCGGTTTTCGGCGCCTGATAGACCTGGGTGAACACCTCGTCGGGGATCTTGCCGCGCAGCGGTTCGAGAATTTCCAGCTCGCGGGGATCGGGCAGTTCGGTGGCGGCCATTTCACTCTTCGGGAAGTAGCTCTGCTGGCGCACATAGAAGTTGCGCATCATCTGCTTGTTGGTCCACTCAAAGTCCCACAGCAGGCTCAACGCCTGGCGAACGCGGCGGTCCTGAAAAAACGGGTTTTGCAGGTTGAAGGCAAAGCCTTGTGCAGCGCCCGGTTTGTCTTTGGCAAACACCCCGCGTTGCAGGCGCCCGTCGGTCAGCGCCGGGCTGTCGTAGCCAATGCTGAAACCGGTGGCCGAGAACTCGCGGTTGTAATCAAACGCACCGGCCTTGAGCAGTTGCCGGGCGATGTCGGTGTCGCTGTAAAAGTTCACCGTCAGGCGGTCGAAGTTGTACATGCCCTTGCTCACGGGCAAGTCTTTGGCCCACCAATTTTTGTTGCGTTCAAAGGTGATGCTGCGGCCGGGGTCGACGTGCGACACCGAATACGGGCCGCTTCCCAGCGGTGGTTCGAAGCCTCCGCCAGTGGCGAAGTCGCGGGTCTTCCACCAGTGTTCGGGCATGATCCGCAAGCTGGCCAGGTCGAGGGCCAGGGTGCGGTTCTGGTTGTTTTTGAAGTCGAAGCGGATTTGCAACGGGCCTTCGACGACCACGTCTTTGACCTCGCCATAGACCATGCGGTAGCCCAGGCTACCCTTGGTCATCAGGGTGTTGTAGGTGAAGGCGACGTCTTGCGCGGTGATGGGAGTGTCATCGGCAAAGCGGGCCTTGGGGTTCAGGTAAAAGCGCACCCAGAGGCCGTCCGGGTCACGTTCCATCTTTTGCGCGATCAGACCATAGACGGTGTAAGGCTCGTCCAGGGAACGGAACGCCAGGGGCGCGTACAACCAGTCATCCACCTGTGCAACGCCGGTGCCTTGGTCGATGTAAGGGACGATGTAGTTGAACTGGCCGATTTCCATCGAGGCCCGGCTCAGCGAGCCGCCTTTGGGCGCGTCGGGATTGACGTAATCGAAGTGCTGGAAGTTGTCCGGGTATTTGGCTGCTTCGCCGTACACCGTCAGCGCCTGGCTGGGCGCGGCGTTCACACTCAGGCACAGGCACGATAGCGCAGGCACCAGCAGTGAGCGAAGCAGGGGCAGGAAGAGTGAAGACATGATGGGGTTTCCTTGTACCGCGTGTGGAGCCCTGTAGGAGCGAGTCTCGCGATCTTTATTGAAGGTCAAAAGATCGCGAGGCAAGCTCGCTCCAACAGGGTGTTATCACTTAGAAGTGGTAAGTCGCACGGGCGAAGAAGGTACGGCCCATCGGGTCGGCGTAACGAGGGTCGTAACCGCTCTGGAAGTTGTAAGCCTGATTGGAGAACGGCGGGTTGCGGTCAAACATGTTTTTGATCCCCACATCCAGGTCCACGGTTTTGTTGAAGGTGTAGCCACCCGAGATGTCCCACAGAGCGTAAGAGGCTACGCGCGAGTGAGTGTCGGTGTCGTAGTCGTTGTAGCCGCTGGTGAAGCGGTTGACCAACGAAGCGCGGTAAGGGCCCAGGTTCCAGGTGCCGCTCAGCACGTGTTTCCAGCGGGCGATCATGCCAGTACCTTCAAATGCGCCAACGTTGTCGGTGTACTCGCCGCCAATGGTGGTCTGGTAGTCATAGCGCGACACGTAGGTGCCTTGCAGGCCCAGGCCGAACTGGCCATACGGGGTGTTTGGAAACTTGTAGTCGAGTGTGACGTCAACACCGCTGGTTTTTACTGCGCCCAGGTTGGCCAGGCCGGTTTGTACGTAGTTGAGCGAACCGTCAGCATTGCGGATATAGCGATCGGCATACGCATTCGGGTCATCAAAGACGGTGGATTCCGGGAACTCGGCGATCTGGTTGGCGATGTGGATCCACCAGAAATCCAGGCCCATCGACAGGTTGCGCACCGGCTGGTAGACAAAACCCAAGGTGAGGTTGCGTGCCTTCTCTGGGGACAGGTCAGTGTTGCCACCGGTACGGTTATGGAACTGCTGGCCGCAGTCGCGACCGGCATTGCCGCCAGGTTGTACAACGCCACCGGTACACAGTTTCGGGTCGTTGTAGTAGCCCTGGGTGAATGTGGTGTATTGCGGGTTGTACAGCTCATACAGCGACGGAGCGCGGAAACCTTCGCTGTACGCGCCACGCACCACCAGTTCTTTGATCGGCTGATAACGGAACGAGTATTTCGGGTTGGTGGTGCTGCCAAAATCGCTGTATTTGTCGTGACGCACGGCCGCCGACAGTTCAAGGCTGTCCAGCACCGGTACGTTCAGCTCGGTGTACACCGCCTTCACGGTTCGATCACCCTTGACACTGCCGTCCGGGTCGACGCCCAGGCTGGAGATGTCTGCTGCGTATTGCTCATAGCTCTGATGGAAGTTCTCCTGACGGAATTCACCACCGATAGCCAGACCTGAAGAACCGGCACCGAACCAGTCTCCGATTTCGCGGCTCATGCGTCCGTCAATTCCAGTTACCCGGCCTACCGATGACGAGTACTGGCCGTGATAACGATTGGCGTCAATCAATGCCTGGCCAGCAGCACTTTGTGGGCCGAACGGGTTGATGATGCCGTCGGCGATGCCGTCAATCATGGCGGCGTCGCTGACATATCCCCCAGTGACACTGGAGATGACCTTGTTCTGGTTGTACGAGGCGCCGACGTTGTAATCCCAGCCCTTGGCGATGCCGTCGAAGCTCAGCACCAGACGCTGGCTGGTGTTCTGGTCTTTAGATGCGCGCGCACCGGCGGCGGTTTCACGCCAGTTAAAGTCGATTGGCTGGGTCGGATCGAAGTTGGGGTTACTTGACGCCGGGGTGATCCCATTACCTGGGAAGTAGGGGGACGACGGGTCCATGGTCATGCCCGTCAGCGGTGCAGGGCCGACCTGTGTCGCGTTATTGTTGCGTGCAAAGAAGTATTCGAGATTGACGTTGTCGTCGTCAGTGATTTTGCCAGTGGCTTTACCAAAGAATGAGGTCTTTTCAGTCGCTGGCAGCAGGTCGATGTAATTACGTGTATCAAAGCGGCAAACGCCCTGGCGTGCCACCAGGTCGGGACCATTACAGTTACCCGCTGACAATGGGTTAGTGCTGACGCCACCCTGGCTGTAGTTGGACGGGTAGGAGGTGCCCGAGGTCTGATCCAGGCCACGACCCGGGGCGTAGCTGGTGGCGAAGGTTCGGTCCTTGGCCCGCAGAGCGTCCTGCTTGTTGTATCCGACAACACCCATGACGTTGAATCGGTCTTTGTCCAGGTCACCATAGCCCCAACTGGCGCTTATGTCTTTTGAGGTGCCGCCACCGCTTGCGTCAGCGCCTTCACCGCCCAGTGAGAGAGTGCCGTCGGTCATGGATTTTTTAGTGATGAAGTTGATGACCCCGCCAATCGCATCGGTGCCGTACAAAGCCGATGCGCCGTCACGCAGGACTTCAACCCGGTCAATCGCGGCGAAAGGGATGGTGTTCAGGTCAACGGCCGAGCCATCAATTGCGTTGTTGCCCAAACGGCGTCCGTTAAGCAGCACCAGGGTTTTGTTGGCACCTATACCGCGCATGTCGGCAAAGCTTGAGCCGCCTGTGCCTGCCCCTACAGAACTGGCCGAGTTACGAATGGACTGGTTGCCCGTGACCCGCTGCATGACTTCTGCAGTGGTGGTCACACCTTCGTTGCGCAGTTGATCGGCGCGCAGAATGGTGATGGGCACGGCGGTTTCTGCGTCAACCCGGCGGATCGCCGAGCCGGTCACTTCAACACGGTCCAGCTGCGTGGTAGGGGCGGGGGCGGCCGTTGCATCGGCGCTCACGGCGGCGCTGCTGACGGCACTGCCCGCATCGTCGGACACGGTGGCTTCTGCTGCCTGCAACTGGCCTGCGCTCATCCCCAGAGCAACCAGATACAGCGGCACAAAACGATGGCGCTGCAAGCTTGCAACGAGCGGTTTGAGGGTGAAACCTGAACTCTTCATCTGCATGGTTATTTCCGACTTTTTCAGACGATTATTGGAATGGCCTTGTGAGCCCTCATGACTCCAGTTGGGTTGTGTCGACCCGTGGCAAAACACTTTTTTCAAGCAAGCCGCTCCCCTGCGCGGACTGACAGCGTTCGCGCGCGGCATGGTTACAGCGGGAAGTCGGTCTCTGTGGCCGCTGCCGCAGGCTGCGATGGGTTGCTAAGCGACCCGCTTGAAGGTCCCTCGGCCCTTATCGCAGCCTTCAGCAGCGGCTGCAGAGGTGAGCGTTACCGAGCAGTCATCACCGAAATCTTGGTGATGCCCGAGCGCTCAATCGAGGCCATGGCCTTGGCCACTTGCCCGTAATTGACGCCTTCGTCAGCCTGGAGCTGAACCCGTACTTCCGGGTCTTGGGCCTTGACGTCCTGCAGGCTTTTTTCCAGCAGCTCGGGGGCCACTTCGTTCTTGGCCAGGAAGAACTTGCCGTCCTGATCCACGCTGACCACCACCGGGTCTTTCTTTTTCTCGGTGGCCACGGCGTCGGTCTTGGGCAGGTTGATCTTGATGGCATTGGTCATCATCGGCGTGGTCACGATGAACACCACCAGCAGTACCAGCATCACGTCCACCAGCGGGGTGACGTTCATTTCACTGAGTACTTCATCGCTGTCTTGAGTTGAGAAAGACATCAGCTTGCCTCCCGCACAGCGGTGCGCTTGGTGGAAATAGGTTGGCGGTCGATGGCGAAAGCGCTGCGCTGGGCGAGGGCGTCGAAGTCATGGGCAAAGTCATCCATGGTGGCCGAGGCCATTTTCAGGCGACGCAGGAAGAAGTTGTAAATCAGCACCGCTGGCACGGCCACGGCAATCCCCACGCCGGTGGCAATCAGGGCGTGGCCGATGGGCCCGGCCACGGTTTCCAGGCTGGCGGAACCGCTGGCGCCGATGCTTTGCAAGGCTTCCATGATCCCCCAGACGGTGCCGAACAGGCCGATGAAGGGCGCGGTGCTGCCGATACTGGCGAGAATCGCCTGGCCGCTTTCCAGGGCGCGGCGTTCTTTCTGGATTTGTTGGCGCAGGTTGCGCTCCAGGCGATCGGCGCGGTTGATGGTGTTGGCCAGTTGCTGGGTGGTTCGCGGCGTGTCATCAACAATCATGGCTTCAAAGCCGCTGTTGGCGATGCGCGCCAGGGCGCCGGGGTACTGGCTGGCGTGTTCGGCGGCGGTGAGCAGGTCGGGGGCGGCCCAGAAGGCCTTGGTGAACTGGTTGTTCTGGGATTTTTGACGCAGGTATTGCGATGACTTGATGAGCAGCAAGGCCCAACTTACCACCGAAAAAAGCACCAAGGCCCAAAGTACCCCAGGGACAATCATGGAAGACAGAGACTCGTTCATGGCTATACCTCGCACTGCGGTTAAATAACGCGCTAATTAATAAGTGTCGGGACCCGGCGGGGTTATTCCGGCAATTTGAAAGCAATGGTCTGGGTGGCGAACCCTTCTATGGGCGTGTCCCCGCGTTTGGCCGGGACAAACTTCCAGTTACGTACAGCGGCGACGGCGGCGTCATCCAGCGCTTGTTTGCCGCTGGACTTGATGACCTCTACCGAGCCTGCGCGGCCGTTAGGCAGCACCTTGATCCGCAGCCCTACCGAGCCTTCCCAGTTACGCCGCAAGGCGATGGACGGGTATTCCGGTGGCGGGTTGCCGAGGCTGGCCAGCCCCGAAATGGCCGCTGTTTCCTTGGCCGGGCCTGGCGCTGCGGCCGGGGCGGCGGGTGCAGCAGGCGCCGCGGGTGCTGGTGGCGCTACCGGAGCCGGTGGCGCTGGCTTGACCGGTTGCGGTTTTTGCACCGGCTTGGGCTTGACCACCGGCTTGGGTTTTTCGATGGGCTTGGGCTTCTCCACGGGTTTGGGCGGTGGCTTGAGCGCATCTTCATCTTCTGGCGGCGCTACGGGCTCCGGCGGTGGCGGTGGTGGAGGTGGCTCTTCGACCGGCGGGGCCGGTGGCGCAGGGCTGTTTAGTTCTACGGTCATTTCCGGGATTTCGGGTGGCGTAATCACCGGCTCGGCTTTGGCGCGCTGGAAAAACCACCAGGCGCTGCCATGCAGCAGCACAACCACACCCACCAACAATAAAATGCGCGGCTTGCTCAGCCCGCCCGGCTGTGAGGTGTTGGGCACATGGGGGATATGTGTCCACTGTTGAACACGCTCAGCTGCCAATAGAGGGGCTGGCCGTTCTTTATGTTTTACCTCGTCACTCATTAAGAGTCCCTCGACAAAATGAAGGGCAATAAGGCTCCGTTCGCCCTTGCGTGCAGGGACGAGAACTAGTCGTTCAACGGTTGTTTCAATGGCGCACTGACAGGTGAATGTTTGCCTGTCAAAAGGCCTTAATCACTGCGCGAATAAAGGGTCATGTTGAGCTCCTGTTGGTTAAGTCAACGGATCCGGATTTTTGTAAGAATTCGTTAAATTATGTATTGCAACGGCTATGCCAACAGTCAAAAAAAAGCCGCTTTGTCGGGTGGATATTTAAGCGCCAAGAGGCAGTTTTGTGCCTTAAGCCGCGTTAATAAGTGCTGAACTTAATTAACGCGGCTTAATAGCGGTTTTGAACTTGAGTTATAAACGTTGATAATCAATTTCTTTGTCTGACAATCTGACGAAAGTTAAGCGTTGTCAAAAAAAGTGCACCAAAGTAAGAGGGCGTGCCTATAAACAGTGCGGCCTATAAGGTCAGGGTTAAACGCTCTACCAGCGCGCCCGGCAGTACATGGCTGTTCAGGCTGCGCCGATCATAAGTCCCCGAATCGATGCACAGCGTTTGCTCGCGGGTCAGGGCCAGCAAGTTGCTGCCGAGCAGGTTATACAGGCTGTCATCGAACCGCATGGTTTCGATGGGTGCGACGATGCGCCCGTTCTCCACCCAAAAGGTGGCAAAGCGGGTCATGCCGGTCAGACTGGCAGAGCCCACATCCGAATAGTTCAGGTACCACAAGTTACTGATGTACAAGCCGGTTCCCAGTTCGCGCAGCACGTCGCTACTGGCCAGTTCGCCGGGGGCCATGACCAGCGAGTGGGGCATTTCCCTGCGGTCGGCACCATTGGCCTGCATGCCGTATTCAGCGGCCGAGCGCGAGCTGACCAGTTGCCCGACCAGCTTTCCGGCCTGGATCAGGTCGATGTCCTGGCGTGCTGTGCCGTCCGGGCCGAAGCCGGGTTCAAAACCGGTGGACGGTTGTTCGCGCAGGCTGACCAAGGGTGATAACTGCTGCTTTCCGAGTTGCAACTGCTGCAATGCGCTCTGGCGGTTGGCAAACGCCTTGGCTGAAAATGCGTCATAACTGAGCAAACCCAGCACTTCCTCCAGTGCCGCAGGGGCCAGATAAGCACGGTACTGCCCCGGTTTGAGGCTGATGCGCGGTGTGCTCAGGTGCGTGAGTTGCTCACGGGCCTGAACAAACACGTCACTTAACGCTTGAGCATCCCATGTGGCTGAACCGTACGTGCTTTTAACCGCCTCGCCACTGGCATCAAACAGGCTCCAGTCAAACAACGCGTTGGCGCATTGATGCCAACCGTAAGCCCCCCAGCTATTGGCGAAGCCGCGATACAGCGTGCCACCGGCATAAATGCCGACCATGTCCAGGCCTTGGCTCAAGTCGCAGATCGTGTCGATGACCTGTTGCAACTCGGGAACCTGCCCCGGCACTTGCCGTTCTGTGCTCCATTCTTGCGTGTCGAGTAATAAATACGGGTCAGCAGGCAACACATTGAGCAGTGCGCGAAGCTCGGTCAGGGTGTGCCCGAGAGTGACGGCATCCTGTGCAAAATCGCCGCTCAGGTTAAGTTGCGCGCTGCTGTGGCGTTCGCCGCGGATCAGCCGCACGGTCAATTCAAGTTGTAGCACCGGGTAAGCCTGGCGCACTTTGCCGTGGTTGAAACGTACGAACTGGCTGTCTTCGGCTTCAAACCACAGGGTGAACTGTTCATCGGTGTGCAACTGGCCCTTAAGCCAGTGTTCCAGCGCCTTGAACGCGCTGGCGAATCGGCAATTGCTCATCAGGCCTGGCCTCCGAATACATCTATCTGACTGAACACACAGGCCGGAGAAGCGTGGCCCACGGTGACGACCTGGTTGGGTTCGCCTTTGCCGCAATTGGGGGTGCCCATGATCTGGTGGGTCGAGGCATCGCCCACGGCGCTCAAGTTGCGCCAGAACTGCGATGAAATACCCCGATAATTCGGGTTTTTGACCACGGCTCCCAGCTCGCCGTTTTCGATCAACTGGCCCCATTCGCAGCCGAACTGGAACTTGTTGCGCGCATCATCGATCGACCACGAGCGGTTGCTGGCCATCAGGATGCCGTGCTCAATGCCGCCAATCAGTTGCTCCATCGACTGATCGCCGGGTTCGATATTGAGGTTGGCCATGCGGTCAATCGGTGCCCGGTTCCAGCTGCAGGCGCGGCTGTTGGCGACGCCCGGCAAGTCGCTGCGGGCCTGGGACAGCGCGCCGCCCATGGGTCGCTGCAAAATCCCCTGGCTGATCAGCAAGTGTTTTTCGGCCGGCAAGCCTTCGTCGTCGTGGCTGTAGCTCACCAGTTCGCCGGGCACGCCGGGGTCGAAGCTGACATTCAGCAGGTCAGAGCCATAACGGTAATGGCCAAACATATCGGGGGTGACAAAGCTGGTGCCGGCGTAGTTGCGCTCATCGCCGAGGATCCGGTCCAGCTCCAGCGGGTGGCCGATGGATTCATGGATCTGCAGGATCATTTGATCCGGCATCAGCAGCACGTCCCGCGGGCCTTGCGGGGTGTTCGGGGCCAGCAGCAGTTGCAGGGCCTCGTCGGCGATGCGGCGGGCCTGCTCGCTCAGTGCCGATTGAGTGACCACATTGGCGCCGCCTTGCTGGGCAAGGCTGTAGGTGCGGCGCTGGCTTTGCTGGCCGTCAAAAGCATTGACGCCCACCTCGGGGTACAGCTGCTGTTGGCTGCGCAGAATGTCGTTGCCCTGGTTGTCCAGGTACAGCTGTTGTTCTTGCACCACACGCAAACGAGCGGACCAGTGCACCAGTCGCGGGTCGCCGGGTACGCTCTGCGAGGTTTTCATCAACAGGGCCAGCCAGTCGGCGGTGTCCGGCAACGGCAGGTCCAGATCGGGTGAGCGGTAATGCGCCTGGACATCCCGTGTTTGCGGCGCTGGATAGTGCAGCAAGCTGCGGCCCCGTAGTGATTGGGCCGTGTGCTGGGCGCGCTCAAGTGCCTGTTGCAAACCCGGCGCGCTGATATCGCTGGTGGCTGCAAAGGCTTGTTGGCCGTCAATGTGTACGCAGACCATGACCCCGCAACTATGGCGCAGTGAAGGAGGTTCAATAACATTGCGCGACACGCCCAATGTTTGCGCTTGTTGTTCAACCAGACGCAATGAAATAAAACCGGGTATGTCGGCACATGTTTGCATGAATCGTCTGAGTGACGATTGTGCGTGACTCATGATGAGTGTCCTTTCAAGTGCAAAGCACCGCGTGTTAATGGCGAGGGCTTTGGGTTAATAAGTTAATAAAAAGCGGCATTAAAAGTGCCGTAGTAGTTACGTGACCAATAATTCATCTTCGCGGGCATCTTTTTCACTTAACAAACCGTCGGACTGGTGTTGCCACAGTCGGTAATAGAGGCCTTTAAGTTCCAGTAAGTGTTGATGACTGCCGTCTTCAACAATCAAGCCTTTATCCAGCACCACAATCCGATCCAGATGCGCAATGGTCGACAGCCGGTGCGCAACAACCAGCACGGTTTTGTCCGCCATGATGTCGTCCAGGCTGCTTTGAATCAGGCTCTCGGTTTCGGAATCGAGGCTGGCGGTGGCTTCGTCGAGTACCAGAATCGGCGCGTTCTTGAGCAGGGCGCGGGCAATGGCGATGCGTTGGCGCTGACCGCCCGACAACTTGACCCCGCGCTCACCGATCAAGGCGTCATAGCCGTCTTGCATGTGCAGGATGAAGTCATGGGCGTGGGCCCGTTTGGCCGCCAGCACAATGGCCGATTCGTCGGCATCAACGTCGCCATAACCGATGTTTTCCCGCAGGGAGCGGTGAAACAGGCCCGGCTCTTGCGGGATCAAGCCGATGTGGCTGTGCAGCGATTGCTGGGTCATGCCCTGAATATCTACGCCGTCGACTTCGACCTGACCTTTTTGCGGGTCGTAGGCACGCAGCAACAGGTTGAGCAGCGTTGACTTGCCCGAACCTGATAGGCCAACAATCCCGACGCGCTGTCCGGCTGCAATGTTCAGGTTGAAGTGTTTGAAAATCGGCTTGTCCGGGCTGTAGCCGAAGTTCACGTCACGAAACCGGATAGTGCCTTTTTCGATACGCGCGGGCAGGGCATCGGTACGGTCCGGCATTTCGTGAGGCTTGAGCAGGGTGTCGATACTGTTCTGGATGTTGCCGATCGACTCGAAAAACTGCATGAACTGCATGCTCAAATAACTGCACTGGGCCACGATCATCAGGCCCAGGGTGGCCACCATCACCAATTGGCCGACGTCTATCTTGCCCAGGTGCCACAGGTACAGCGCGACGGCCACCAGGCCAACGCGCAACACAATCGACAGGCTGTCTTGCAGCAGGCGGATTTTCTCCTGATAGAAAAACGAGCGCTGCGCGGCCTGTTTTTCTTGCGTCTGGTAGCGGTTCAGGTAGTCGAGTTCAAAGTCCTGGCGGGCAAACAGGCGGATGCTGGCCAGATTGCTGACCGCGTCGACAATCTTGCCAGTGGTCACGCTGCGCGCCTTGGCATGATCTGCGGCCAGTACTTGCGCTTTGCGTGACAGCACAAACGCCAGCAATGTATAGGCCAGCACCCACACCAGCAGGCCCAGCCCCAACCAGGGTGAGGCCAGTGTCAGCAGCACCAGGCTGGTGATCAGCACCACCAGAATCGGCAGCATATCGACGATCAGGTTCCAGGTGATTTCCAGCAGGCCAATGCTGCCTTCACCGATGCGGTGGGCCAGGCTGCCGGCAAAATGCTCACCGAAATAGCGGGCCGAATGGCGCTGCAAATAGGCAAACAGGTCACGCACGATGCGTATTTTTTGCTGCGGCCGGACCATGATCATGCACAGCGTGGCGCCACGGGCGCAGAGCATTTGCGCCACGGCCAGGCCAAACAGCAGGCCCAGCGCGGGCAAGCTGGCTTGCCACAGGTCGGCGTGGTCCCACAGGCCGTCACTCACAGCACCGGTGATGCGGCCGATGGCATATGGCATGAGGGTGGCGGTCATTGCCGCGCCGATTTGCAGCGCCGCGATTGCCCAATACCAGCGCGGGTACAGGCGCACGTAATGCCACACATAGGCCCAAGGCCGTTTGGGAGGAACGGAAATAGCGTCAAATTCAGACATGTCTGACCTTTTTTCAAAGCAAAGCGGTCCGCGTTGGCTGCTCGCGCAGAGACGGCCAATGGGGGGGGCGAACAGGTGGAAAGCGCTTATCGGCTGATAGCGCAGCTCAGGCTATGTATCGATGCCGGGCGGGGTACACGAGGCGAACGCGCAGGCGTAAAGGCGGGGGAGTATTTGCAGCGAGTGCACATCAGACATCGTTGTTATTCCTTTTGTACAGCTGATCAATGGCATGACTTTTGGTCTGCCGTTGCACTGAATGTGGACAGTTTTTACGTCCGCGTTCGCAATTGGTGCGGGTTACGCACCCCGGAAGCTGTGTTTTCAACCGGTGAATTGCCAACGCCCAATGACAAGGAAAATCTGTGCCAGTTTTGGTAAAGCTTTGTAAAAAATTAAAGTGTGCCTCGCGATCTTTTCAACGATCAAAAGATCGCGAGGCAAGCTCGCTCCTACAGCCGGGTCAGGGGGTTACGCTGCTCGCTTGTAACAGCTCGCGGGTGTACGGGTGTTGCGGGTTAC
Source organism: Pseudomonas sp. HY2-MNA-CIBAN-0224 (assembly GCF_040310285.1). NCBI lineage: Bacteria > Pseudomonadati > Pseudomonadota > Gammaproteobacteria > Pseudomonadales > Pseudomonadaceae > Pseudomonas > Pseudomonas sp. HY2-MNA-CIBAN-0224. The sequence goes on from NZ_JBEOPQ010000015.1 coordinate 16,394, forward strand.
TGAACAGGCTTTGCGCGTTGCCTTGCTCCACCACTTTGCCGTCCTTGATTACGATCATGTCGTGGGCCAGTGCATGCACCACCGCCAGGTCGTGGCTGATGAACAGGTAGGTCAGGCCGTGTTTGGCCTGTAAGTCACGGAGCAAGTCCACCACTTGTTTTTGCACGGTGCGGTCCAGCGCCGAGGTCGGTTCGTCGAGCAGGATCAACTCCGGTTCCATGATCAACGCCCGGGCGATGGAGATGCGCTGGCGCTGGCCGCCCGAAAATTCGTGCGGGTAGCGGTGGCGGCTCTCAGGGTCGAGCCCGACCTCTTGCAGTACACGGATCACCGCGGCTTCACGTTCCTGCACGGTGCCGATGTTGTGGGCCAGCAATCCCTCGCTGATGATTTGCTGCACCGACATGCGCGGGCTCAAGCTGCCAAACGGGTCTTGAAAGACCACCTGTATATGCCGCCGCAACGGCCGCAATTGGTCTTGGTTGAGTGCCCCGAGTTGCTGGCCGTCGAGTCGGATAGACCCTTGCGACTCCACCAGCCGCAGCACCGCTTGGCCGAGGGTGGATTTGCCCGAACCCGACTCACCGACAATGCCCAGGGTGCGACCTTTTTTCAGCTCAAAACTGACTCCGTCCACGGCCTTGACGTAATGCCGCTCGCGGCTGAACAACGACTTGGGCAAAGGGAACCAGACTTTAAGGTCGTCGACCTGGAGCAGGTTGCTTTGATCGTCAGCAGGCACCGGGCTGCCGCTGGGTTCGGCCTCGATCAGCATGCGGCTGTAGGGGTGCTGCGGGGCTTTAAACAGATCCTTGCAGGTGGCATGTTCGACGATCTCACCGCCGCGCATCACGCACACCCGCTGGGCGATTTTGCGCACCAGGTTGAGGTCGTGGCTGATGAGTAGCAACGACATGCCCAGACGCTGTTGCAGGTCGATCAGCAGCTCGAGGATTTTTTGCTGCACAGTGACGTCCAGCGCCGTGGTCGGTTCGTCAGCGATCAGCAACTCTGGCTCATTGGCCAGCGCCATGGCTATCATCACCCGTTGGCGTTGGCCGCCAGATAGCTGATGCGGATACGCATTGAGGCGATGTTGCGGGTCGCGAATCCCCACCAGTTCCAGCAGTTCAAGGGTTCTGGCCCGTGCTTCGCGTTTTTTCAGGCCCTTGTGGGTGATCAGCACTTCGCTGACTTGCTTTTCGACGGTGTGCAGCGGGTTGAGCGAGGTCATCGGCTCCTGGAAAATCATCGCAATGCGGTTGCCGCGCAAACTGCGCAGTTGCGCAGGGCTGGCGCTCACCAAGTCGATGCCGTTGTAGCGGATGCTGCCTTGGGTTTCGACGTTTTTGCCGGGCAGCAGGCGCAGGATCGAGTGCGCCGTCACCGACTTGCCCGAGCCTGACTCGCCCACCAGTGCCAGGCATTCGCCACGGCGGATATCCAGGTTGACCCCGTGTACTACTTCACGCCCGGCAAAGCCGACGCGCAGGTCACGTATTTCGATCAGTGTGTCGCTCATCTCAACTCCTTGGATCAAACGCGTCACGGCAGGCTTCGCCGATAAACACCAGTAGCGACAAAATCAGTGCCAGCACACAAAACGCGGTCAGGCCCAGCCATGGGGCTTGCAGATTGCGTTTGGCCTGGCCAATCAGCTCACCCAGCGAGGCGGTGCCGGGCGGCATGCCGAAGCCGAGAAAATCCAGGGCGGTGAGGGTGGCAATTGCGCCGGTCAAAATGAACGGGATGTAGGTCAAGGTTGAGGTCATGGCGTTGGGCAGAATGTGCCGACGCATCAGCGCACCATTGGTCAAGCCCAAGGCCCGGGCGGCTTTGACGTATTCCAGATTGCGCCCGCGCAAAAACTCGGCGCGCACCACGTCGACCAAGGCCAGCCAGCTGAACAGCGCCATGATGCCCAGCAACCACCAAAAGCTCGGGGCGATAAAACCCGAGAGGATGATCAGCAGGTACAGCACCGGCAGCCCGGCCCAAACTTCTTGCAGCCGCTGGCCGATTAGGTCCACCAGGCCGCCGTAAAAGCCCTGCAAGGCGCCCGCCGTGATGCCTACCAGCGCACTGATGGCGGTGAGGATCAAGGCAAACAGGATCGAAATCCGCGCGCCAAAGATCACCCGCGCCAGCACGTCACGGGCCTGCTCATCGGTGCCCAGCCAGTTACTGCTGCTGGGCGGGCTTGGGGAGGGCACCTTGAGGTCGTAGTTGACCGTATCGGAACTGAACGGGATGGGCGCAAAGAGCATCCAGCCGCCTTGCCCGGTGATGAGTGTCTGCACGTATTCGCTGCGGTAATCCGGTTCGAACGGCAGTTCGCCGCCGAAGTCGGTTTCAAGGTGGCTAGAGACAATCGGGAAATACCACTGGTCTTTGAAGTGAATGGCCAAGGGTTTGTCGTTGGCAATCAATTCGCCGCACAGGCAAACCACAAACAGGCCGATAAACAGCCACAGCGACCACCAGCCCCGGCGGTTGGCCTTGAAGTGGGCGAAGCGTCGACGGCTCAGGGGAGAGAGGGTAAACATCAGGCATTCCTCGCCGAGAAGTCGATACGGGGGTCGAGCAGGGTGTAGCAAATGTCGCCGATCAATTTGATCAACAGCCCGAACAGGGTGAACAGAAACAGCGTGCCAAACACCACCGGGTAATCGCGGGATATCGCCGCCTCGTAGCTCATGCGGCCGATGCCATCGAGGTTGAAAATGGTTTCGATCAGCAACGAACCGGCAAAGAACACTTCGATCAACGCCTGCGGCACGCCGGCCACCACCAGCAACATGGCGTTGCGTAACACATGGCCGTAGAGCACGCGGTTTTCGGTCAGGCCTTTGGCCCGCGCAGTGACCACGTACTGGCGGCTGATTTCATTCAAGAAGCTGTTTTTGGTGAGGATGGTCAGGGTGGCGAAACCGCCGATCACCAGCGCGCTTACCGGCAAGACCATGTGCCACAGGTAGTCGGCGATCTTGCCGAAAAAGCTCAGGCTGTCGAAGTCGTCCGAGACCATGCCCTGGATCGGGAACCAGCTCACATAACTGCCGCCCGCGAACACCACGATCAGCAAAATGGCAAACAGAAACGCCGGCATGGCGTAGCCAATGATGATCGCGGTGCTGGTCCACACATCAAACGTGCTGCCGTTGTGAATGGCCTTGCGAATCCCCAGCGGGATCGAGATCAGGTAGGTGATGAGGGTGGCCCACAAGCCTAGCGAGATCGACACCGGGAGCTTTTGCAAGATCAGGTCAGTGACCTTGGCCCCCCGGAAAAAGCTGTTGCCGAAATCCAGTTGCGCGTAGTTCTTGAGCATCAGCCACAAGCGCTCGTGCATCGGTTTGTCGAAGCCGTAATGTTTGGTGATTTCTTCAATCAGGGCCGGGTCCAGGCCCCGGCTGCTGCGGCTGGCACCGGACCCCCCGGCGGCAATTTCACCGCCGCCACCGCCCACTCCGGCACCGCTGAAGCCCTGCAAACGTGCAATGGCCTGTTCAACCGGGCCGCCGGGTGCGGCCTGAACAATCAGAAAATTCACCACCAGAATGCACAGCAAGGTGGGGATGATGAGCAACAAACGTCGACTGATGTAATGCAGCATCTCAATGCTCCTTCAGCTGCGCGTTGGTTTGCGCGGTTTTGCTGACTTCCCACCAGGTGTCCAGGCCTTCATCGAACTTGGGTTCGGTGGTCGGGCGGCCGAAACGGTTCTGGTACACGGTCGGGGTGCCGATGGAGTAGTAGTTGGGAATCATGTAGTAGCCCCATTGCAGCACGCGATCGAGGGCGCGGGCGTAATGCACCATCTCCTCGCGGCTGTTGGCTTGCACCAGCCCGTCGAGCAGGGTGTCGACCGCCGGGTCGCGCAGCACAAATGAGTTGGACGAGCCGACCTGGGTGGCGCTGCCTGAGCCGAACATGTCGTACATCTCGCGGCCCGGCGAGACGATGGGCTGGCCGCTGCGCGGGAACGCCACCACGATCATGTCGTAGTCGCGCGCATTGAGGCGGTTGATGTACTGCGCGGAATCGACCTTGCGAATCTCCATGTTGATACCGATCTGCGCCAGGGTGCGTTTGTACGGCATGACCTTGCGGTCAAAGCCGCCCTGGCCATCGAGGAAGGTGAACGTGAACGGTTCCCCTTGGGCATTCACCAGTTGGTTGTTCTTGGGCGTCCAGCCTGCCTCCTTGAGCAGTGCCAGGGCTTGCAGCTGTTTGTCGCGGATGTAGCCGCTGCCGTCGGTTTTCGGCGCCTGATAGACCTGCGTGAAGACTTCATCGGGGATCTTGCCGCGCAGCGGTTCAAGAATTTCCAGCTCGCGGGCGTCGGGCAGGGCGGTGGCGGCCATGTCGCTTTTCGGGAAGTAGCTCTGCAGACGCACATAGAAGTTGCGCATCATTTGTTTGTTGGTCCACTCAAAGTCCCACAACAGGCTCAACGCCTGGCGCACCCGGCGATCCTGGAACGCCGGGTTTTGCAGATTGAAGGCAAAGCCCTGGGGCGCGCCCGGTTTGTCCTTGGCAAACACACCTCGTTGCAGGCGCCCGTCAGTTAGGGCCGGGCTGTCGTAGCCGATGCTGAAGCCGGTGGCCGAGAATTCGCGGTTGTAATCAAACGCACCGGCTTTGAGCAGTTGTCGGGCGATGTCAGTGTCACTGTAGAAATTCACTGTCAGGCGGTCGAAGTTGTACAAGCCCTTGCTCACGGGCAAGTCTTTGGCCCACCAATCGGGGTTGCGTGCAAACGTGATGCTGCGACCCGGGTCGACGTTGGACACGGTGTACGGGCCGCTGCCCAGGGGCGGTTCGAAGCCGCCGCCATTGGCGAAGTCGCGGGTCTTCCACCAGTGTTCGGGGAGGACATGCAGGCTGGCCAGGTCCAGCGCCAGGGTGCGGTTCTGGTTGCTTTTAAAGTCGAAGCGAATTTGCCTCGGGCCTTCGATGACCACGTCTTTGACCTCGCCGTAGAGCATGCGATAGCTCAGGCTGCCTTGGGTCATCAGGGTGTTGTAGGTAAAGGCGACGTCTTGCGCGGTGATGGCTGTGCCGTCGCTAAAACGGGCTTTAGGGTTGACGTAAAAACGCACCCAAAGGCCGTCAGGGTCGCGCTCCATCTGTTGCGCGACCAATCCGTAGACCGTGTAAGGCTCGTCCAGTGAGCGAAAGGCCAGGGGCTCATACACCCACTGATCTACTTGTACGACACCGGTGCCTTGGTCTACGTAGGGCACGATGTGGTTGAACTGGCCGATTTCCATCGCGGCCCGGCTCAGCGAGCCGCCTTTGGGCGCGTTGGGGTTCACAAATTCAAAATGCTTGAAGTCGGCGGGGTACTTGGCCGCCTCGCCATAGACCGTCATGGCCGGGCCGGGCGCAGCGCTGACAGCCAGGCACACGCACGACAGTGCGGGCACCAGCAGCGAGCGGAGCAGGGGCATGAAAAATGAAGACATGATGGGGTTTCCTTGTGCCGCGTGTGGAGCCATCTACTGTGTTGAATAAACCCGCAGCCTTGCGCTTGGCAAGGCTGCGGGAGTCACTGTGGGAGCGGGCTTGCTCGCGATTCAGGCGATAAGGTCCTGATCCAGCACCAGGTCGATGCCATCGCGGGCAAGCCCGGCTCCCACACAATCAACGTCGTGAACGAATCAGAAGTGGTAAGTCGCACGGGCGAAGAAGGTACGGCCCAGTGGGTCGGTGTAGCGTGGATCGTAACCGCTCTGGAAGTTATAGGCCTGGTTGGTGAACGGCGGGTCGCGGTCAAACAGGTTTTTCACGCCCACATCCAGATCGACGGTTTTGTCGAAGGTGTAACCGGCCGAAATATCCCACAAGGTGTACGAGGCCACGCGGCTGTGGGTGCTTGGGTCGAAGTCGTTGTAGGCGCTGGTGAAGCGGTTGACCAGCGAGCCACGGTAAGGCCCCAGGTTCCAGGTGCCGCTCAACACGTGTTTCCAACGCGCGACTACGCCGACACCCTGGAAGTCACCCACGTTGTCGGTGTAGTTGCCGCCAATGGTGGTCTGGTAGTCGTAGCGAGTGACGTAGGTCCCTTGCAGGCCCAGGCCAAATTGACCGTAAGGCGTGTTAGGGAATTTGTAGTCGGCGCTGACATCGATACCACTGGTTTTAACCGCACCCAAGTTGGCGTTGCCGGTTTGCACGTAATTGATCGAGCCATCGGGGTTGCGGATGTAACGATCGGCATAGGCATTTGGATCGTCAAATACCGTTGATTCCGGGAACTCGGCAATCTGGTTGGCGATGTGAATCCACCAGAAATCCAGGCCAACCGACAGGTCACGAACCGGCTGGTAGACAAAGCCCAGGGTCAGGTTGCGCGCGGTTTCTGGCGACAGGTTGGTGTTGCCGCCAGTGCGACGGTGGAACTGCTGACCGCAATCGCGGCCCGCATCGCCGCCCGGTTGCACGGTGCCGTTGGTGCACAGTTTAGGGTCGTTGTAGAAGCCCTGGGTGTAGGTCAGGTATTCGGGGTTGTACAGCTCATACAGCGAGGGCTCGCGGAAGCCTTCGCTGTACGCGCCGCGCACCACCAGCTCTTTGAGGGGCTGGTAGCGGAACGAGTATTTCGGGTTGGTGGTGCTGCCAAAGTCGCTGTATTTGTCGTGACGCACGGCGGCCGACAGTTCCAGGGTGTCCAGCACCGGTACGTTCAGTTCGGTGTACACCGCCTTCACGTTGCGGTCTGCCGAGACGCGGGCGTTAGGGTCGACACCGAGGCTGGCCAGGTCGTCTGCGAAGGCTGCGTAGCTCTGCTGGTAAGCCTCGTGGCGATACTCGCCACCGATGGCCAGCCCGGCCGGGCCTGCGCCGAACCAGTCGCCGACTTCGCGGCTGGCACGGCCATCGATGCCCGACACGCGCCCTACCGAAGAGATGTACTGGCCACGGTATTGGCTGGCGTCGATCAGGCGCTGGCCGGCTGCGCTTTGCGGGCCGAACGGGTTGATGATGCCATTGGCGATCCCGTCGAGCATGGCCGAATCGCTGACAAAGCCGCCCGTGAGGCTTTCGGTGACCTGGTTCTGGTTGTACGACGCGCCGAGGTTGTAGTCCCAGCCCTTGGCCACGCCGTCAAAGCTCAGCACTACGCGCTGGCTGGTGTTCTGGTCTTTGGTCGAGCGCCCGCCCGCAGCGGTTTCGCGCCAGTTCAGGCCCACCGGTTGGCTGGGGTCAAAAGACGCGCTGGTGGAACCGGGGGTGATGCCATTGCCCGGGAAGTACGGCGATGTCGGGTCTAGGGTGACGCCGACCAGGTTCGCCGGGGCAATGTTCACCGAGTTGTTGTTGCGCGCCCAGAAGTACTCCAGGTTGACGTTGTCGTCATCGGTGATCTTGCCGGTGGCGCGGCCGAAGAAGGAGGTCTTTTCGGTTTCAGGCAACAGGTCCAGGTAGGTGCGCGTGTTGTAGCGGCACACACCCTGGCGCGCGACCAGGTTGGGACCGTCGCAGTTGCTGGCGGACAGCGGGTTGGTGGTCACGCCATTCTGGCTGTAGTTGGCCGGGTAGGAGACGCCCGAGGTCTGGTCCAGACCGCGGCCGGGGACGTAACTTTTCGAGAACGAACGATCTGTGGCTTTCAAGCTGTCCTGCTTGTTGTAGCCGATCACGCCAAACACGTTGAAGCGGTCTTGCTCCAGGTCGCCGTAACCCCAGCTGGCGTTCAGGTCGTGACTGTTGCCGCCACCGCTGTGGCCGGGGGCTTCGCCGCCGAGGGTGAGGGTGCCGTCAGTCAGGGACTTTTTGGTGATGAAGTTGATCACCCCGCCAATCGCGTCGGTACCGTACAACGCCGAGGCGCCGTCGCGCAGGATCTCTACGCGGTCAATGGCCGCGAAGGGAATCGTGTTGATGTCGACGGCAGAGCCATCGATGGCGTTGTTGCCCAGGCGGCGGCCGTTGAGCAGCACCAAGGTTTTATTGGAGCCGATGCCGCGCATGTCGGCAAAGCTTGCACCGCCCGATGAGGAACCCACGGAACTGGCCGCGTTGATCGTCGACTGGTTGCCGGTGACCCGTTGCAGGATTTGCGCCGTGGTGGTGACCCCTTCATTGCGCAGTTGTTCGATGTTGAGAATGGTAATGGGCACTGCCGTTTCGGCGTCTACCCGGCGAATAGCCGACCCGGTGACCTCGACGCGTTGCAGTTGTGTGGTGGGTGCAGCTGATTCATCTGTCGCAGGTGTTTCTGCGGCCTGAAGCTGGCCAGCGCTCATCCCCAGAGCGACCAGGTACAACGGCACCCAACGATGCCGTTGCAGGCTTGCAACCAATGGCTTTACGTTAAAACCAGAACGCTTACTCTGCATGGTTCCATCCGACTTTTTTAGATGTTTATTGGAATGGCCTTGTGGGCCCTCATGACTCCGGTTGGGTTGTGTCGACCCTGGCAAATCACTTTTTTCAAGCAAGCCGCTCCCCCAGTGCGGACAAACAGCGTCCGCACGCGGCCTTGGTAGTGCATGGTTACAACGGGAACTATTAACTAAGGCATGACAGCTCAATGTTAAGTTTTGTTAACTTTGATAAAGCAACCGGTGTGCCAATACGTTTAATTGATGTGAGTCATGTGAACTTTTTTATATTTTTTTATATAAATAAGCGGTGCGGGGTATGCAGAGGGTTTTGAGCGGGGTTTTAAACAGGAACGGGTAGCGTGTACATTGTCTGACAATCAGGCGGGCCGTGGCTTTGCTGTTAAAAATGGAACACCTTTGAAACACTTGTTTGACAGCTATGAGTACAGTGAAGTTATTGGGTTATAGCGTTAGTGTTAAAGGTTCTATGGTGCTAGGAGCGAGTTTGCCTCACGATCTTTTGAATGTTTAAAAGATCGCGAGGCAAGCTCGCTCCTACAGAGGGGTTTAAAGTTCGGTAATGGTTTCGGGTTGGTCACTATCGCTTAATAAACCATCCGACTGGTGTTGCCATAAACGGTAATACAGTCCTTGTTGTTCCAGCAGTTGTGCGTGGTTGCCATCTTCAACTATCGAGCCGTTATCCAGTACGACGATGCGGTCCAGGTGGGCGAGGGTGGACAGACGATGGGCAACGACCAATACAGTCTTGTCGGCCATAATGTCGTCAAGGCTGTTCTGGATCAGGCTTTCGGTTTCGGAATCGAGGCTGGCGGTGGCTTCGTCCAGCACCAGAATCGGCGCGTTTTTAAGCAACGCCCGGGCAATGGCGATGCGCTGGCGTTGCCCCCCCGACAGCTTGACCCCGCGTTCGCCAATCAAGGCGTCGTAGCCTTCGGGCATTTGCAGAATAAACTCGTGGGCATGGGCCCGTTGCGCGGCCTGGGCGATTTGTTCGTCGCTGGCCTGCACGTCGCCATAACCAATGTTCTCGCGTAGTGAACGGTGGAACAGCCCCGGCTCTTGCGGGATCAAGGCGATGTGCGTGTGCAGCGATTGCTGGGTCATCCCCAGCACATTCAGGCCATCAACTTCGATGGTGCCGCCTTGCGGATCATAAGAGCGTAACAACAGGTTGAGCAGGGTGGATTTGCCCGAGCCCGACAGGCCGACAATCCCGACCCGCTGCCCGGCGGGGATGTCCAGATTGAAGTGCCGGAAAATCGGTTTGCCGGGGTTGTAGCTGAAGTCCACATTGCGAAAGTGAATCGAACCTTTATCGATCAGCGCCGGTTGGGCGTCTTGGCGATCCGGCATTTCGTGGGGTTGCAGCAGGGTGTTGATGCTGTTTTCGATGTTTCCGACAAACTCGAAAAAGTGCATGAACTGCATGCTCAAAAAGCTGCACTGCGCCACGATCATCAGGCCCAGCGTGGCCACCATCACCAGTTGCCCGACATCAATCTTGTCCAGGTGCCACAGGTAAAGTGCCAGTGCTACAAGGCCCACGCGTAGCACAATGGACAGGCTGTCTTGCAGCAGGCGGATTTTTTCCTGGTAGAAGAAGGAGCGTTGCGCGGCCTTTTTTTCGGTGGACTGGTAACGGCTTAAATAGCCGAGTTCGAAATCCTGGCGGGCGAACAGGCGGATGCTGCTGAGGTTGCTCACTGCGTCGACGATTTTGCCGGTGGTGACGCTGCGGGTCTTGGCGTGGTCATTGGCCAGCACCTGGGCTTTGCGTGACAGCACGTACGCGAGCAATGAGTAACTCACGACCCACACCAGCAGGCCCAGACCGAGCCAGGGCGAGGCGAGGGTGAGCAGCACCAGGCTGGTGGTCAGCACCACCAGAATCGGCAACATCTCGACGATCAGCACCCACGTGGCATCGAGCAGGCCAATGCTGCCTTCACTGATGCGCTGGGCCAGGCTGCCGGCAAAGTGTTCGCCAAAATAGCGCGGTGAGTGCTGTTGCAGGTAGGCAAACAGGTCGCGGGTGATCTGCACCTTCTGTTGCGGGCGCACCATGATCATGCAGAAGGTCGCGCCGCGGGCAAACACCATCTGCGCCACGGCCAGGCCGAACAACAGGCCAAGTGCCGGGAGGCTGGCCTGGAACAAATCGGTGTGGTCCCACAGCCCTTCACTGACGGCGCCGGTGATGCGGCCGATGGCATACGGCATGAGGGTGGCCGCCATTGCGGCGCCGACCTGGAGCAAGGCAATAGCCCAATACCAACCGGGGTTCTGGCGGATGTAATGCCAGACGAAAGCCGCCGGGCGTTTAGGTGGAACAGTGATAGCACCAAACTCAGACATGACTTCCCTTTACGTAGTCGCAGAAATGCAAGCGCGCAAACGCAAGAAAGAAATGTGCCAAGTTGTTACTGAGGACAGAAAAAGACAATTTCGCCACGCACATCTTTGTAGCCGCTGCCGAAGGCTGCGATAAGGGCCGAAGGACCTTTGGGGGGCTGCGCCCCCATCGCAGCCTGCGGCAGCGGCTACAGGATGTGGTGATTAACCGACGTTGATCAGGCTTTGCCGGCAGTGCAGGGTCAGTCTGGCGCCACCGCCTTTACGGCTGCCGACTTCAAGGTTAAAGCCGTGCAAATTGACAATGGCCGCCACGATGGACAAGCCCAGGCCAAAGCCACTGTGTTTGTCGTCACAGCGGTAGAAGCGTTGGAACACCGCCTCACGTTCGGCCTCGGGAATACCGGGGCCGGTGTCGAGCACTTCAATCAGCGTGCTGCCGTCTTCGTTGGCGGCGCGCAAGATCACTTCGCCGCCCGGTGGGGTGAATTTGATCGAGTTGCTCAACAGATTGGCCAGTGCCTCAAACAGCAAGGCGCGGTCGCCGGTCATGCCGGGAAGCGCGGGCGGGGTGTCCAGAGTCAACGTGACCTGGCCTTCTTCCGCCAGTGGCAGGTAAAAATCGTACAGCTCCTGCAGCAAGGCCAGCGGGTCCAGTGGCAGGAAACCCGAGCGCCGTTGGTGGTCTTCCAGTTCAGAAATCCGCAACAGCCCACGAAAGCGCGCCATCAGGGTGTCGGTTTCACCAATTACTTCGTCCAGTTGCAGCGCCTCGGGCGAGCCTTCTGCCGCTTGCTGCTGGATCCGGTACAACTGCGCGCGCAGGCGGGTGAGCGGGGTGCGCAGGTCGTGGGCGATGTTGTCGCACACGCCTTTGACTTCGTGCATCAGCCGCTCAATGCGGTCGAGCATGGCGTTGACGATGGCGGCCAGCATGTCCAGTTCGTCACGCCGGTTGGACAGCGGCAAACGGTAGGTCAGGTCGCCGGAGACAATCGCCTCGGCACTGGCCTGAATGGCCCGAATGCGTTGCAACGGTCGCCGACGCAGCAGGTGCCAGCCCGCAATGCCGGGGATGATGGTCAACGACAGGCCCCAAAACAGCGCGTGCAAGATGATCCGCGTTACCGCGAACAACGAGCCGTTATCGCGCACCAGCACCAGCAGGCGGCCATCTTGGGTTTGGGTGGCTACCGCGTCGCAACTGTCGCGCGGCAGGTCAGGGTCATCAGAGTTGATGCAGTTGGCCAGTTCGTGGATCTGGCCATCGAGGGGCAGGTCCGGCGGAATGGCCAGGATCGGCCCGCTGATGGGCCGGTGTTGCGCATCGAACAGCCCATAAGCATCTACTGTTCGAAGATCGAACGTCATGCTGGTGGCGAGCGCGTCATCCAGTTGCTCGCCTTTAAAGCGGGCAAACAGGTGTTGGCGCTGCATCAGCGAATGCTTGGCCAGGTTGCCCAGGTAGTCCGAGACCTCGTAATACAGCACCCCCATGAGGATGCAGCTCCAGGCCACGAACAAAAAACTGTACAGCGCCAGCAGTCGGCTGCTGGAGGAGCGCCAGCCCTTAGAGGGGTTCGGCAATGACATAACCCGAGCCTCGAACGGTACGAATCAGGGGCACCAGGCCCGGCGGGTCGATTTTTTTGCGCAGGCGACCAATGTGCACGTCGATGAGGTTGGTGCCAGGGTCAAAGTGATAGCCCCAGACTTCTTCGAAAATCATCATGCGCGAGAGGATTTGCCCGGTATTGCGCATCAAAAATTCCAGCAGCTTGTACTCGGTGGGCAGCAGGCTCAGTTGCTGCTCGGCGCGGCTGGCCTCTCGGGTGATCAGGTTGAGCTCTAGGTCAGCGACCCGCAACGACGTTTCGTGCTTGTCGACCGGGCTTTTGCGGCGCAGCAAGACTTCAACCCGGGCGGCCATTTCGTCGCTGGCAAAGGGTTTGGTCAGGTAGTCATCACCGCCGGCGCGTAAACCACGTACCCGCTCGTCCACATCGGAGAGGGCGCTGATCATCAGAATCGGCGTGCTGACCCCAATAGTGCGCAGCGTGGTTACAATCGCCAGGCCGTCCAGCTCGGGGAGCATGCGGTCCAGGGTAATCAGGTCATAATCGCCACTCACGGCGCGAACCAGGCCCTCACGGCCATTGGCGACCCAGTCAACTTCCAGCCCGTGGCTACTCAATTCAGCCACGATCTCTTTCGCCGTTACGGCATCATCTTCGATGGTCAAAATGCGGGTCATACCGTCACCTGATAGGCCTTTGTCAGCAGTGAGCACATTTTGCCCACAAAAAGCTGAAACGTTTCTTAATAATTCTTCATGTTCAGCCCTGCGTCAGGATAGGGTAGCCGAGTGGTTGTTTGATGCCCGTACACTGTCGCGTTGAGGTATAACCCGTCAGCGTTTTTGATTTAGGACCCTGTGTTATGCAAACCCCCACGCAACGGCCGTTGTGGCAGATCTATCTGATCTTTCTGGCGCCGATGGTGCTGTCCAATTTTCTGCAAAGTTTTTCCGGCACCCTCAACGGGATTTACGTGGGTCAATTGCTCGGTACCCAGGCGCTGGCAGCGGTCTCGGGTATGTTTCCGATTGTGTTTTTCTTTATTGCGCTGGTTATCGGCCTGGGCGCCGGTGCCTCGGTGTTGATCGGTCAGGCCTGGGGTGCGCGTGAGACCTCGATGGTCAAACAGATCACCGGTGCCACGCTGACCTTGGGCGCGTTGGTCGGGTTGCTGGCGGCTGTGCTCGGCAGCCTCTTTGCGCGCCCGGCGATGCAGGCGCTGGGCACGCCGGTTGACGTTCTCGACGATGCCGTTGGCTATGCGCGGGTGATGATGCTGATCATGCCGTTGCTGTTGGTGTTTATCCTCTTCACCCAGTTGCTGCGCGGGGTCAGTGACACCGTGTCGCCGTTGCTGGCGTTGATGGTTTCTACAGCCGTGGGCTTGCTGCTGACCCCGGCGCTGATCCTCGGCTGGGCCGGTTTGCCGCAGATGGGCATCCAGAGCGCGGCGGTGGCGGGGCTGTTTGGTAACGTGCTGGCGATGGTGTTTTTGGTGTTGCGTTTACGCCATAAAAACCACGTGATGGCGCCGGATCGCGAGTTGTGGCTGGCGTTGCGTCTGAACCGCGAAATCCTCGCCAAAGTGCTGCGCATCGGTTTGCCGACGGGCCTGCAAATGGTGGTGCTGTCGCTGTCGGAGCTGGTGATTCTGGCGCTGGTCAATAGCCACGGCTCGCAAGCCACAGCGGCGTATGGGGCGGTGACGCAAATCGTCAACTACGTGCAGTTTCCGGCCCTGTCGATTGCCATTACCGCGTCCATTCTTGGCGCTCAAGCGATCGGTGCCGGGCGCGTCGAACGTATCGGGCCGATCTTGCGCACCGGTTTGCTGATCAACCTGTGCCTGACCGGCACCTTGATCCTGCTGGGGTATGTGTTGTCCGACTGGTTGCTGGGGTTGTTCATCACTGATGCGCAAGCGCACATGCGTGCCGAGCACCTGCTGCACATCATGCTCTGGAGCATTCTGGTGTTCGGCTTTCAGTCGGCCATTGGCGGCATCATGCGTGCCAGCGGTGTGGTGCTGGTGCCGATGAGCATCACCGTGTTTTGCGTGCTGTGCATTGAACTGCCGGTGGCGTATGCGCTCAACGCACACTTTGGGCTGGAGGGCGTGTGGATGGCCTTTCCGGTGACGTACATCGCGATGCTGATCATGCAGACCGCTTATTACCGACTGGTTTGGCGGCATAAACCGATTCAGCGGTTGGTCTAGGGCTGGCTTTTTGACTGGCGCTGCTTAAGATGGCCGACACTTGACTGTCATCGGCCTGGGATCGGCGCCAATGTTGAACAAAGACACCATCTCTATCCAGTTGGTGCGCGAAGCGCTGTTGCACAGCTGTGCAACCACTGGCGCCATGCACGAAGTGCTGCAAAAGGTCGGCATTGACCCGGCGCTGCTCGACGCGCCGCACGCGCGCGTACCCGCCATTGCCTATGCACGCATGTGGCGGCTGTTGGCGCGTCGGCTGGATGACGAGTTTTTCGGCATGGACCCGCGCAAACTGCGTGCTGGCAGCCTGGAGTTTATGTGCCGCTCGGCCATGGCCCAGCCCACCCTCGCGCAGGGCGTGGAGCTGGTGCTGGGTTTTTTGTCGCTGATGCTTGAGCGATTGCCGGCGCGCCTGGTCCGCCAGCAGAGCGTGGCAGAAATCGTCTTGCATGAGCCTGAAGGGCAGTCCAGCCGTGCCTTCACCTACTTTGCCTACTGGATGATCGTGCACGGCGTGACCTGTTGGCTGGCGGGGCGGCGGATCCCGATTCTGGCCATTGAGTTGCGCTGTGCGCAGCCTGATTACTGCGGCGACTATGAGGTGATGTTTTCCGAGAACCTGCGTTTTGATCGGCCGCGCACACGGATGATCTTTGCGGCCGATTACCTGGATGCGCCGATCAAGCGCAGTAACGAAGAGTTGCAACGGTTTTTGGCCCAGGCCCCCGCCAACATCCTGGTCAAATACCGCGATCCGCAAAGCCTGGCGAGCCAGATCAAACAAGACCTTCGACAGCTACCCGCCGAGCAGTGGCCTGAAACCCAAGATATGGCGCAAAGCCTGCACCTGTCGGCGTCTACTTTGCGCCGACGTCTGGCCGAAGAGGGGCAAACCTTCCAGGGGCTCAAGGACGGCGTGCGTAAAGAGTTGGCGATTGGTTGGCTGGCTGAACCGGACCTCAGTTTTGCGGACATCGCCCTGCGTTTGGGCTTTGCCGATACCAGCTCGTTTTACAAAGCCTTTCGCAAATGGTCCGGTACCAACCCGGGGCACTACCGCAGTCTGATTTTGAGCGGTAGCTGAAGGATTACTTGTTTGCCTTGATGGTTGCTACATCTGCGGCCTTGACCTTGATGTGCTTGCCGGCGATATCCTCGAACTCATAAAAGCCGCTGGTACTTTTGGTGTTGGGCATGTCTTTGGTCAGGTACTGCGTGCCGTTTTGCAAGGTCACCACAGTGGGGGTTGCGCAACCAGCCAGTGCCAAAACCGCCACCATGACCACTGGCAAACCGATAATGCTGATCTTCATACGACGTGTACCTTGAACTGTCTGCGAATTAAGTGTTGAGCCCGCTGAGCGCTACGTCTGGCTCTGCGTTGTTAAAAGGACCGATTTTTTCAGCGCGCTTTATACCAACCCTGCGTTGGGTATTGAAGCGCAATCATATACAAGGCCACGCGTGTGGTTTGGATGATTACCTGTCGGTTCCCTGTCAGTGCAGCTCGTGCGTCTCCTCCTTGAGAGTGGTGATTATTAGACGCCTTTTTCAGACTTGGTTCGCTTAGACCTACGATTAAAACGGAATTTTCGTGTGGGCAGCTTCCTTAAAGCGCTTTACTGCATATATTTAACCCGCACCTATTTCTAAAAGGACTGTAGTGGATGTCTCGTGGGCCATTGGAAACGTCTAAAACCTCCCCGTTTGTGCGCGTGCGGGCCTTGCGTAACCGTGTGGGTTTGACGTTTGTCGCCTGTTTGTCGGTGCTGGCGGGGATGACCGATGCCATCGGTTTTCTGGCGGTCGGTGATTTCATTTCGTTTATGAGCGGTAACACAACGCGGCTGGCCGTGGGCATAGCGCAAGGTGATACCCAGGTGATCTTGCGCCTCGGGTTTGCGGTACTGGCGTTTGTTGCCGGGAATGCGCTGGGGGTGGTTTTTGCACGCTGGGGCGGCCGCCGTGCGTTGCCTTTGATGTTGCTGATTTCGGCCTTGCTGTGCACGGCGGCTTTGTTGCCGTTGCAGTCTCAAGTGACGATATTGCTGACGGCGGTGCTGGCCATGGGCATGGTCAATGCGGCGGTCGAGCAGGTGAATGGCTTGCAGGTAGGGCTGACTTATGTGACGGGTGCGTTGTCGCGGTTTGGTCGTAGCCTGGGGCGCTGGATACTGGGTGAGCGGCGGCCCAACTGGCATTTGCAGGTGGTGCCGTGGACGGGCATGTTGGCCGGTGCCGTCGCGGGGGCTGCGCTGGAGTCGCAATTCGGCATCCGGGCCCTGTTGTTCAGTGCGGGGTTGGCGGCGTTCCTGGGGCTGGTATCGCTAAAAATCCCGCGTAGTTGGCAGCGCGATTACATGCCGCGGTAGCGCGTTTTTGTAGCAGTTGACGAGCCTTGCGAGGCAACGTCCGGTTGCGCAGCAGCCGTAAAGGCTTCGTGGCCAAGATCAAAAGATCGCGAGGCAAGCTCGCTCCTACAGGGGGTAGGGGGGCGTTCTTGTAGGCTGCGATGCTACACCGTGAAAAATTCAGACTTAATTAAATAAAAGTACATCCCGTATATCTCGCAAAACTTTGGAACAATCTGCTGTCAGATCGTGGCTGTGGCTTTGTCAGTTAGCGTGTAGTTTGCCCGACGTTGTTCTTAATGCATTGGCTTAAAAAAATAAAAGGCCAATTGCTATTATTTTGTTCAAGGGACTCAACATGCTGAGTATTACGCCAGGAAAAACGTTTATCGCTGCATGCTTTGTTTGCGTTGTTTCAACCAGCAGTGTTGCCACTCCGCTCCCTGCGGACCCACTGCACATTGCCGGTCACTATAAGTGCACGGGATTTGACAGCCACGACGGCCCTTTAAAGGGTGATCTTGTATTGACGCTTGATGAAGAGGCCAGTCAGTTTGAGAAAAGTTTTGGCACTTATCGATTAACGCTCAATGTTGGAACTGAGCAAGTACCCATTACTTACTCGGGGTATGCCGCTGCGCAAGGGCAGTTATTGTCGATCTACTTTGCCAATGACAGCGCTGAGGCGCCGACAGACCGTGGCGTGGGGCTTGGCGTCATCACCCACGATCAGGACAGTCAAGGCCATTACACGACGACTCTGCATAAATCCTATTATCTGCCCGACTATATGCGCGGTAGCCAGGAGGGTTATGGGCCCGGTGGTCGCGGCACTGAAACGTGTATTAAAACGCCGTCTATTTAATACCCATAAAAACCCCCGGAGGTTATCCGGGGTTTTTTATGGGCGGACGTTATCAGCTGTAGCTGTTAACTTTAACCAGGGCTTGCTCGGTTTGAGCTTTTTCCCAGGTCAGTGTCAATGTTTGCAGCACGCGTGCAATAAACTCTTTATCGGCAGCGGCTTTTTTGCCCACGTAGCCTTGGCCACGACGGTACATCTTGAGATGAGCTCGCATGTGTGGGCGCTCTTTCTCGAATTGGGTTTCTTCCTTGCACGCAACAACCGGTTCAATACGTACTGTGCCTTCATTGCACACCCACAGAATGTGGTCGTTCAGCGTGTCTTTCTGAGCAGCGAAGAGTCGAGCCAGCTCGTTAACAGTCGGTTGATTATTCAGGTTCATAGCTAACTCCTTGACCACTCGTTGATCTGTCTAATTGATTCGCGCAACTGCACATGCAGCGCTACGTAATATCCATCTAAAGCAGATCTGGCCTTGAGTCCGTCAGATGTAGTAGTGAAATAAAACACTACAACATGCTGCTTACAGCGAGGGAGAGCAACGTTAACCAGGATGCTTGAGCGACATGTCGCATCACCACAAGCCTCTTGAGGACGTTTCGCTAGCCTCTCACGCCTTAAACTCGGACGATCAAGCCAGGTCAGCTTCATCAATTCTGCCTTGTGGGCAGTACCTATCCCGGAACAGCCCGACAGCTCGTCGAGCATGCTTGCAACAACCCTTTCCAGCGCTTCCGGTGGGGAAGACGTCTGCATAATGCGAT
Source organism: Pseudomonas sp. HY2-MNA-CIBAN-0224 (assembly GCF_040310285.1). Lineage (NCBI taxonomy): Bacteria > Pseudomonadati > Pseudomonadota > Gammaproteobacteria > Pseudomonadales > Pseudomonadaceae > Pseudomonas > Pseudomonas sp. HY2-MNA-CIBAN-0224. The sequence goes on from NZ_JBEOPQ010000015.1 coordinate 34,881, forward strand.
GGGAAATTCGTGTCGTCAACAAATATGTAGTGTTTATTTTTAAGCACTACATATGTGACTGGCGGGTCGTATTTGAGCAAGCCGGTCATCCCCGGCAAGCGCTTGCGTCCGCTGTTACAGGCTTAAAGAGGGCGCGGTTTTTTGATTGGCCAAAACAGTCAGCCAGCTTGAGCGGTTTGACTATTGTTGTAGAGCCTTGCCGAGGCGACTATCAGTGGGACTTTTCACGGTTCCCACTCCAACAATAAAGACCGAGGGATTCTGCTGATGCGCGACTATCTGACCGCGATGAATGACTTTGACTACCAACGGACGGTGGCTGGTGCACTGAACGGCCATTTGTCTGCACTCAATGCCTGCGTTGAGTGCTGCGACCGGCACGCTTTGCCAGGGCGTATTGCACTGTTCTGGGAAGGGCGCGACGGCAGTAGCGCCACCTATACCTTCACCGATTTGCAGGACAAGGCCGCGCGCTTTGCCAACTTCTTGCTGGCCCAGGGCGTGAAGCAGGGCGACAAGGTCGCGGGCTTGTTGCCGCGTAATGTCGAGTTGCTGGTAGTAGTTTTTGCCACATGGCGCATCGGCGCAATCTATCAACCGCTGTTCACTGCCTTCGGCCCCAAAGCCATTGAGCACCGTCTTAACAGTTCAGGCGCTGCGCTGGTGGTCACAGACGCGGTTAACCGGCCCAAACTCGATGAAGTCAACGACTGCCCGGCCATCGTCACGGTGGCTGGCGCCAAAGGGCAGGGGCTGGTGCGCGGCGATTTCAGTTTCTGGGCTGAGCTGGACAATTATCCGGCCGTCTGTGAACCGGTGCTGCTGAGTGGGGAAGACCCGTTTCTGTTGATGTTTACGTCGGGTACTACCGGCCCGGCCAAGCCGCTGCTGGTGCCGCTCAAGGCCATCGTCGCATTCCAGAGTTACACCCGCGATGCGGTGGATCTGCGCCCTGAGGACTCCTTCTGGAACCTCGCAGATCCAGGCTGGGCCTACGGGATTTACTTCGGGATCACCGGGCCGTTGTCGATGGGCCACCCGATCACGCTCTACGACGGGCCTTTTACCGTCGAAAGCACCTGCCGGGTCATCAAGAAATACGGCATTACCAACCTCACCGGCTCCCCGACCGCCTACCGCATGCTGATCGCTGCCGGCGAGGCGTTTTCAAGCAAGATCAAAGGCCAGTTGCGGGCTGTCAGCAGCGCCGGTGAGCCGCTTAATCCGGAAGTCATTCGCTGGTTCGGCGAAGAACTCAACGTCACCATTCATGATCACTACGGGCAAACCGAGGTCGGCATGGTGCTGTGCAATCACCATGGCCTGGAGCACCCGGTGCATATGGGCGCAGCCGGCTTTGCTTCGCCCGGCCACCGGATTGTGGTGCTGGATGACAATCATCAGGAACTGCCGGTGGGGCAGCCGGGGATTCTGGCCGTCGATCGCAGCCAGTCGCCGATGTGCTGGTTTGGTGGCTATGAAGGTTTCACCACCAAAGCGTTTGTCGGCAATTACTACTTGAGTGGCGACACCGTGGAGTTGAACCCGGACGGCAGTATCAGCTTTGTCGGGCGCAGCGATGACGTGATCACCACCTCGGGCTATCGCGTCGGCCCGTTCGACGTAGAAAGCGCCTTGATCGAACACCCGGCAGTGGTCGAAGCCGCGGTCGTCGGCAAACCCTGCCCGGAACGCACCGAAGTGGTCAAAGCGTTTGTGGTGCTGAGCCCTCAATACCTAGGTGACGCGCAACTGGCCGAAACCTTGCGCTTGCACGTGCGCCAGCGGCTGGCGGCGCATGCCTACCCCCGTGAAGTTGAATTTGTCAGCGAATTGCCGAAGACCCCGAGCGGCAAGTTGCAGCGCTTTATTTTGCGCAATCAAGAAATCGCCAAGGCTGAACAGGCGCTAAGCGCCAAGGTTACAGCCTGAAATCCAGTCGTCAGGAACCCTTATGCAAATTGAAAACAAGGTATTTATCGTCACCGGTGGTGCGTCCGGATTAGGTGCCGCAACGGCAGAAATGCTGATTAAAGCGGGCGCCAAAGTGATGCTGGTTGATCTGAATGCCGATGCCGTGGCCGCCCAGGCGCGTACGCTGGGCGCGCAGAGCACGGTCGCCGATATCAGCCAGGCGGATGCCGCTCAGGCGGCCGTGGAGGCCACCGTTGCGGCATTTGGCGGGGTCAATGGCCTGGTCAACTGCGCCGGTATTGTGCGCGGTGAAAAAATCCTCGGTAAAAACGGCCCTCATGGGCTGGAGAGCTTCAGCCAAGTGATTAACGTCAACCTGATCGGCAGTTTCAACATGCTGCGTCTGGCGGCAGCAGCCATTGCCGAAACCGCTGCGGATGCTGACGGCGAAGGCGGAGTGATCATCAACACCGCGTCGGTGGCGGCGTTTGACGGGCAGATTGGTCAGGCCGCTTATGCCGCTTCCAAAGGCGCCATTGCCAGCCTGACCTTGCCTGCCGCACGCGAGCTGGCTCGTTTCGGGATCCGTGTGATGACCATCGCCCCCGGCATTTTTGAAACGCCGATGATGGCCGGCATGCCCCCTGAAGTCCGAGATTCGCTGGCCGCCGGTGTGCCGTTTCCGCCGCGCTTGGGCAAGCCTGCCGAGTACGCATCGCTGGTACGCCACATCATTGAAAACAGCATGCTCAATGGCGAGGTTATCCGTCTCGACGGTGCCTTGCGCATGGCCGCCAAATAAGAGGTGAGAAATGACTTTAGCCAATGATCCGATTGTCATTGTCAGCGCGGTACGAACGCCCATGGGCGGGTTTCAGGGTGACTTCAAAGGCTTGACCTCGCCACAGCTTGGCGCCGCAGCCATCAGTGCGGCGGTTGAGCGCGCGGGCATTGCGCCGAGCAGCGTTGATGAAGTGCTGTTTGGCTGCGTACTGTCTGCCGGCCTGGGCCAGGCACCTGCACGTCAAGCCGCTTTGGGCGCCGGGCTGGAAAAGGGCACGCGTTGCACCACGCTGAACAAAATGTGTGGTTCGGGTATGCAGGCAGCCATTCTGGCCCATGATCAACTGCTGGCCGGCAGTGCCGAGGTGATCGTTGCGGGCGGTATGGAGAGCATGTCCAACGCGCCGTATTTGCTGGGCCGGGCACGCAGCGGGTATCGCATGGGCCACGGTCGGGTGCTCGATCACATGTTCCTCGATGGCCTCGAAGACGCTTACGACCGAGGCCGCTTGATGGGCACCTTTGCTGAAGATTGCGCGCAGGCCCATGGCTTTAGCCGCGAGGCTCAGGATGATTTTGCGGTGGCGTCGCTGACACGTGCCCAGCAAGCGATCAAGGACGGCAGCTTCAGCGCCGAGATCGTGCCGGTGCAGGTCACGGTGGGCAAAGAACAGCGTCTTATCAGCGATGACGAACAACCTCCCAAGGCCAATCTGGCGAAAATCCCGACGTTGAAACCGGCGTTCCGTGAGGGCGGTACGGTGACAGCGGCCAACTCCAGTTCGATCTCCGATGGTGCGGCGGCGTTGGTGCTGATGCGCCGCTCCGACGCGCAGAAACGTGGCCTCAAGCCGTTGGCGGTGATCCATGGGCATGCGGCGTTTGCCGACGAGCCGGGGCTCTTTCCGACTGCGCCGATCGGCGCGATCAAGCGGTTGTTGAACAAGACCGGCTGGGACCTGTCCGAGGTCGACCTGTTTGAGATCAATGAAGCGTTTGCGGTGGTGACTCTGGTGACCATGAGCGAGCTGGACATCCCCCATGACAAGGTCAACGTCTACGGCGGGGCTTGCGCGCTGGGGCATCCGATCGGCGCTTCGGGCGCACGGATTCTGGTGACATTGCTCTCGGCCTTGCGCCAGAAACAGTTAAAACACGGTATTGCAGCTGTCTGCATTGGCGGCGGCGAAGCCACGGCGATTGCCGTGGAATGCCTGTATTAAGGAGTTTTATGCTGCCTACATCTGAACACTTACAAATTCGCGAAGCGGCCCGGCAGTTTGCCCAAGAGCGCTTGAAACCCTTTGCGCCAGAGTGGGACAAGCAACATCGTTTCCCCCGTGAAGCGGTCAACGAAATGGCCGAGCTGGGCTTTTTCGGCATGTTAGTGCCCGAAGAGTGGGGCGGTTGCGACACGGGCTATCAAGCCTACGCGATGGCCCTCGAAGAAATCGCCGCCGGTGATGGCGCCTGCTCGACGATCATGAGCGTGCACAACTCGGTGGGCTGCGTGCCGATTCTCAAATACGGCACCGAGCAGCAAAAGCGCGAGTTCCTCATACCCTTGGCCAGCGGTTCCATGCTCGGTGCGTTTGCCTTGACTGAGCCGCAAGCCGGTTCTGATGCCAGCGACCTGAAAACCCGCGCGCGCCTTGAGGGCGATCATTACGTGCTTAATGGCTGCAAACAGTTCATCACCTCGGGGCAAAACGCCGGGGTGGTGATTGTGTTTGCGGTGACGGATCCGTCGGCGGGCAAGCGCGGCATCAGCGCGTTTATCGTGCCCACCGACTCACCCGGCTACAGCGTGGCGCGGGTAGAAGACAAGCTGGGGCAACATGCTTCGGACACCTGCCAGATCCTTTTTACCGACCTTAAAGTACCCGTGGCTAATCGCTTGGGCGAAGAAGGGCAGGGCTACAAAATCGCCTTGAGCAACCTTGAAGGCGGGCGCATTGGCATTGCTTCGCAGGCGGTTGGCATGGCCCGCGCAGCCTTTGAAGCGGCGCGTGATTATGCCCGTGAGCGAGTGACCTTCGGCCAGCCGCTGGTAGAGCATCAGGCAGTAGCGTTTCGCCTGGCAGACATGTCGACAGAAATCGCCGTCGCCCGGCAAATGGTTCAGTACGCGGCGGCCCTGCGCGACAGCGGCCAATCGGCGCTGGTCGAAGCGTCGCAGGCCAAGCTGTTCGCCTCGGAGATGGCCGAACGGGTGTGCTCCAAGGCGTTGCAAACCTTGGGAGGTTATGGCTATTTGAACGACTTCCCGCTGGAGCGGATCTATCGCGATGTGCGGGTGTGCCAGATCTACGAAGGCACCAGCGATATTCAGCGCATGGTCATTTCGCGCAATCTTTGAATTGAGGACGTTAACGATGAGCTACGAAACCATTTTGTTGGACATTCACGGGCAAGTGGGCCTGATCACGCTGAACCGGCCGCAGGCGTTGAATGCGCTCAACGCGCAGTTGGTAAGCGAAGTGAATCACGCTCTGGACGGCCTGGAAGCGGATAACAACATTGGCTGCATCGTGATCACCGGCTCGAAAAAAGCTTTTGCTGCCGGGGCCGATATCAAGGAAATGGCGGAGTTGACCTACCCGCAGATCTACCTTGAAGACCTGTTCTCGGACAGCGACCGGGTATCGACCCGACGCAAGCCGATCATTGCGGCGGTGGCCGGTTTTGCCTTGGGCGGCGGCTGTGAGTTGGCGATGATGTGCGACTTTATTCTGGCCGGTGACAATGCCAAATTTGGCCAGCCGGAAATCAACCTCGGCGTATTGCCGGGCATGGGCGGCACCCAGCGCCTGACCCGCGCGGTAGGCAAGGCCAAGGCCATGGAAATGTGCCTGAGCGGGCGTTTGATGGATGCAAATGAGGCCGAGCGTTCGGGCCTGGTGGCGCGGGTAATCCCGGTGGATGAGTTGCTGGATGAAGCCCTGAAAGTGGCCGCGACCATTGCCAAAAAATCCCTGCCGGTGCTGATGCTGACCAAGGAAAGCGTTAACCGTGCGTTTGAAGTTAACCTGACCGAAGGCGTGCGTTTTGAGCGGCGGGTTTTCCACTCGCTGTTCGCCACCCATGACCAGAAAGAGGGCATGGCGGCGTTCGTCGGCAAGCGCGAAGCGCAGTTCAAGAACAGCTAAGCGTCTGCGCAACCCACTGTAGGAGCGAGCTCGTCTCGCGATCTTTTGATGTTTAAAAGATCGCGAGGCGAGCTGGCTCCTACACGTTTGCGGGGTCAGATCAGGTAGTTCTTCAGCTCGCGGGCAATCACCATGCGTTGGATCTCGCTCGAGCCTTCGTAGATCTGGGTGATCCGCGCGTCTCGGTAATAACGCTCCACCGGGTAGTCTTCCAGGTAGCCATAACCGCCATGAATCTGGAGGGCTTTGGAGCAGACGAACTCGGCTATTTCCGACGCGAACAGTTTGGCTTGCGAGGCTTCTGACAAACACGGTTTGCCAGCGCTGCGCAGGCGCGCGGCGTGCAGGATCAACAGGCGGGCGGCGTTCAGGCGGGTTTGCATGTCGGCCAGCATGTTGGCCACGCTTTGGTGCTCGATAATCGCTTTATCGAACTGGACGCGATCACGGGCGTAGCCCAGCGCTGCTTCAAAAGCTGCCCGTGCAATGCCCAGCGCCTGGGCGGCAATACCGATGCGTCCGCCTTCCAGGTTGGACAGGGCGATGGCCAGCCCTTTGCCGCGTTCGCCCAGCAGATTGGCTTCGGGCACGCTGCAGTTATTGAGGGTGACAGCGCAGGTGTCTGACGCGCGAATGCCCATTTTGTGTTCGGTACGATCGACGATAAAACCCGGTGTTTCGGTGGGCACAAGAAAGGCCGAGATGCCTTTTTTGCCCAGTTCCGGATCAGTCACGGCAAACACAATGGCCAGTTTGGCGCGCTTGCCGTTGCTGACAAATTGCTTGGCCCCGTTGATGACCCATTGGCCATCGCGCAGTTCGGCGCGGGTACGCAAGTTGTGCGCCTCGGAGCCCGCTTGCGGTTCTGTCAGGCAGAAACAGCCGATGGCCTGGCCGCTCGCCAAGTCGGCCAGCCAAGTGTGTTTTTGCGCTTCGCTGCCGTATTTTAGAATCGGCCCGCAGCCTACCGAGTTGTGGATGCTCATCAGCGCACCCGTCGCACCATCACCGGCCGAGATCTCTTCGACGGCCAGCGCGTAAGCGACGTAGTCGACATATGTGCCGCCCCACTCCTCGGGGACGACCATACCGAGCAGGCCCAGCTCGCCCATTTTTGATACCAGCGCGTCGTCGATCCAGCCTGCTTTTTCCCAGGCTTGTGCGTGGGGGGCAATTTCACCACGGGCAAAATCACGCGCCATGTCACGGATCATCACTTGTTCTTCAGTCAGTTCGAGGTCTTGCATGGCTTACACCTCGCTCTTTTTGAAGTCGGTGAAGAAGCTGGCGACGTGCTTGGGGTCCAGTTCGCTCAAGGTCGGCGGGTTCCAGTGCGGGGTCTTGTCCTTGTCGATAATCAGTGCGCGCACGCCTTCGATCAGGTCGCCGCGATCAAACCACTGGCGGTCCAGGTGCAATTCCAGCTCGAAGCATTGTTCAAGGGTCAGTTGACGGCCGTGGCGGAGCATTTCGAGGGTGACGGCCATGCCCAGCGGTGAACGGGTTTCCAGCAGGTTGGCGGTCTCGGTGGCCCATTCGCGGTGTTGCGGTGCAGTCACGGCGCGCAGGTGAGCGACGATCTCGGGCACGCTGTTGTGGGCAAACACTTCATCAATCAAGGGCCGCAAGTTGGCCAGCGGCGCGTCGGGCAACGTTTGCACGGCAAAGGTGGCGAGCAGCGCCTTGAGGTCTTCAAGAGGCGATTGGCGCCACTGGAGGTGGTCGAGGCTTTGATCCAGTTCAGGCAGTTTGCTGCTGTCGGTGTACCAGTCGGCCAGCCCGCAATACAACGCATCGCTGGCGCGGATTTGCACGCCGCTGACGCCCAGGTAGGTGCCGATCTGGCCGGGGGTGCGAGTCAGGAAGTAGCTGCCGCCGACGTCAGGGAAGTAACCAATGGCCACTTCGGGCATGGCCAGACGGCTGCGTTCGGTGATCAGGCGCAGATCGCAGCCTTGTGCCAGCCCCATACCGCCGCCCAAAACGTAACCATCGAGCAACGCGAGCAGCGGTTTTGGGTAGTGGTGCAGCGTGCGGTCAAGGGCGTATTCCTCTTCGAAGAACACGGTGTGCAGGGTGTCTTTGCGTTTGTAGCTGTCGTACAGCGAGCGAATGTCGCCGCCCGCACAAAAGGCTTTTTCGCCCGCGCCGCGCAATACCACGGCCTTGATGTTGGCATCGCCTGCCCAGGCATCGAGCTGCTGTTGCAGGCTACGGACCATAGGCAGGTCGAGGGCGTTGAGGCCGCTGGGGCGGTTGAGGGTCAGGTGGCCAATATGGTTGCGGACCTCGGCAAGTACCGTGCTTTGGGTCGGCTCGACATCCTGTGTCGGCGAGGATGAAACCTGAGCAGTCATCACTAACTCCCTGCTGTGCTTTATTTTTAGAATGTGTTCGCGGGCGAACGATGGTCGATGCTAACAGTGCAAATTTGCTGATGACAACCCGGATGCGTGCAGGCTTGGCATGCATTTTTGCATGGCTAACAAGCAGGATTGCGCGCCCACTATTGCGCCAACCAGCCGCCGTCGACATTCCAGGCTGCGCCGCGCACTTGGCTGCCGGCTTCACTGCACAAAAACAGCACCAACTCGCCGAGTTGCGGCGGGGTGACGAACTCAAGTGACGGTTGTTTCTCGGCCAGCAGGTCATGCTGGGCCTGGTACGGGTCGATCCCTTGGCTGATGCGCTGGTCGATTTGCTTTTGTACCAGCGGCGTGAGCACCCAGCCGGGGCAGATGGCGTTGCAGGTGATATTGCTGGTGGCGGTTTCAAGGCCGACCACTTTGGTCAGGCCGATGACCCCGTGCTTGGCAGCCACATAGGCGGCTTTGCCGACCGAGCCGACCAGGCCATGAACCGAGGCGATATTGACGATGCGGCCCCAGCCGCGCTTGCGCATGCCGGGCAGGGTGAGGCGGGTACTGTGAAACACCGAGGACAGGTTGATCGCGATGATCGAGTCCCACCGCTCGACCGGGAACTCTTCGACGCTGGACACGTGCTGAATGCCCGCGTTGTTGACCAGAATGTCGATGCCGCCGAATTCGCGTTCGGCGTAGTGGATCATGTCGGCGATTTGCGCAGGGTCGCTGACATCGGCCGGGTGATGCCCCACCTTGCCGCCAAACTGTTGCAGTTCGGCAATGACTTTGCTGGCGTCGCCAAAACCGTTGAGTATCAGGTCGGCGCCAGCCTTGGCCAGGCTTTGCGCGATACCCAGACCAATACCGCTGGTGGAACCGGTAACCAAGGCGGTTTTACCTTTCAGGCTCATGATCAATTCCTCAGGTGAGACACGGTGATTTCATCGATGAGGAAACTTAGCACGCGTTTCGCGACTGCGGATACGAAACGGCCCACCTAAAGGTGGGCCGCTTTCACGCAGAGCCTGGGGGGATTAGTCCTGGCGGCTGGTGACTTCCAGCAGGTGGTAACCGAACTGGGTTTTAACCGGGCCTTGCACCACGTTGATTGGCGCGCTGAAGACCACGGTGTCGAATTCTTTAACCATCTGGCCTGGACCGAACGAACCCAGGTCGCCGCCTTGACGGCTGGACGGGCAAGAGGAGTTGGCCTTTGCAACTTCGGCGAAATCAGCGCCGCCTTCGATTTGTGCTTTCAGTTCGTTGCACTTGGCTTCGCTGGAAACCAGGATGTGACGGGCAGTGGCTTTGGCCATGGGGAGTTACTCCTTTCAAGAAAGTGGTGAGCCTACCGGATTCAGTGGCTTTTTTCTCGGCAAAGTTCCCATGGGCTGATGATCCGGCGTTCAGCCTCAAAGGCCCTGGTTCTTCAAGCGTTGCGCATGCTCGATATACAGCGCCACGGGGTTGGCCTTGCGGCGAGTCATGCCGGCCATTTGATTGATGGTGTCCAGGTGGTCCATCTCATAATCCGATTGAATGACCGTGCCCAGGTGCGAGCTGAAGCGGCCAACCAGGCCGTCATTGGCTTTGCTTTCACGGGTAAAGAAGCTAGAAAACACGCGGCAGGCGTTGTGCATGGGATCAAACAGGTTCATAGATTCCGAGAGCAACGAGCCTTTGATAATGCCGCTCCAGGAGTAATAGAACACGTCGTTGACCTGCGCTGCCCCCATACCGCCCCACGTTGCTGGCAGGCCTTGCGGGTATTTTTTGTTGAAGTCGGCAACACCCTTTGAGGTCAGGGCATTGAGGGCTTCAAGTGAATGCTGGGGCAGTTTGGGTTTGCCGCTGAGTATCGACATGAAGGTGCTGAAGGCGGTGATCAGGGCTGCCGCCGCAGTCTCTGGCAATTGGCCGGGGGTGAAGGCCAGGCGCAGGCGGTCGGCAAGCTCGGAGCCGTGATTGGGGCCGCTGACGGAGGTCACCGAGGCCACCGATTCAGGGTCGACAGCAGCGGCATAGCGTGCGGTGAGGGCGCCCTGGCTGTGCCCGATCAAATTGACCCGCTTGGCGCCCGTTTGCTGGCGCAGGTCATGGATGTGCGCGAGCAATTGTTCGCCACGGGTTTCGTTGTTGTGGGCGGCGGACACGGAGGCCGTGAATACGTGGGCGCCTGAATCGTGCAGCGCTTCTTTGATGCCGTTGAAGTAATGCAGTGGCCCGATCCGTTCAAAGCCGAACAGTCCATGGACCAATAAAAGGGGGTAGCGAGTGCTGGGGGTGCGGTGCATGTTGTTTCTCCAGAGAGTGTTTTGAGGTCATAAAAACACCTTAGTCGACAACATGAAGCGGGCAGATTGGGTTGCAGGGTATTACCGTCGGCCGCGCCAGGCTGTGGGCCTACAGGCAGAGCGGGCGCTGGATGATTCCAGGTGCGCGAGGGCGGTAATCGTTTAAAGTCGGGAGTGTTTCAGACGGCATCTGTCGGCTTGCCTGTCAGACGGGATCGACTTCGCGCAACCGTGGGCAGTGCCCAGCGGTGCGCATTCAGTCAGGCAGGACGATTTTTAGCTGGCGGCCAGCAGCGCACGGCGTTGCAGTTGCAGTTGGCTTGCCGCATCGCGCAGTAACTGCTCGGTGGCTTCCCATCCCAGGCAGCCGTCAGTCACAGAGACGCCGTAGCGCAGGTCGTTGCCCAGCGCTTGGCAACCCTCGAAAAGATGGCTTTCGAGCATCACGCCAATCAGCGAGTGATCACCTTCCAGGCGTTGCGCCAATACGTCTTTGAACACGTGCGGCTGGCGCAGAGGGTCTTTGCCGCTGTTGGCGTGGCTGCAGTCAACCATCAGGCGCGCAGGGATGGCGTTTTTTTCTAGACCGGCGCGGGCCTTGGCCACGCTGCTGCGGTCGTAGTTCGGGCCGCTGTGGCCGCCGCGCAAGACCAAGTGGGTGTCCGGGTTGCCGGAGGTCATGATGATGGCCGGATGCCCTTGGCTGTCGACACCGAAGTGGCGGTGGCCGTGGGCGGATGAACGCATGGCGTCGCACGCGATGCCTACGCCGCCGTCAGTACCGTTTTTGAAGCCTACAGGCAGGTCCAGGCCGCTGGCCATTTCGCGGTGGATTTGGGATTCGGTGGTGCGCGCACCAATCGCCGCCCAACCCAGCACGTCATCTAAGTAGCCGGCCGCCATGGGTTGCAGCAGTTCGGTAGATACGGGCAAGCCCATGCGCAGCATTTCAATCATCAGCTCGCGCGACAGAGTCAGGCCGTGGGCCATGTCGTCGCTGCCGTCCAGATGCGGGTCGTAGGCCAGGCCTTTCCAGCCGATGGTGGTGCGGGGTTTTTCGACGTAGGCACGCATCACCAGCAACAGGTCTTCGCTCAGGTCGCGAGACAGGGCGGCCAGTTGGCTGGCGTATTCCAGTGCCGAGACCGGATCGTGAAGGGAGCAAGGGCCAACGACTACTAACAGGCGGGAGTCTTCGCCATTGAGGATGGCGCGGATGGCTTGGCGCTGCTGACTCACCAACTGGCTGAGTTCTGCGCCCAGTGGCAACTGCTGTTTGAGCTGTGAGGCGCTGGGCAGGCGCTGGGTCAGGGCAGCTTTGGTGTCGGTGTGAGCGGTGTTTGGCAGAGCAGATACAGATGCGTTCATGGTGTGTGCTTCCTGGGCAGGCGGCGGGCTTTCCCGCGCGCTCAGCCCTACTGGGGTGTTCGACAATTGGCCAGACTGGCTGTGAGTTCATGCGTGCCACCGATGTGGGTCCGTTCGGAGGCGGCAGGCTGTCCCGAACGGCGGCTGATAAATCGCCAGGCAGTGCAAAGGTCGAAGCGGTAATAAGTGGTGTAGTTCATGTGTGCATTCCTCAAATAAGTCATTTTTGCAGGGGCTAAAAAAACAAAACCCCCGGTCGGGTAGCCGACCGGGGGTGAGAATTCTCTGGTAGGCGACCCCTTGAAAGTGGCCGCCGGATGGGTATCAGGCGCGCCAGTGGCTAAACCAATACCCAAAATAAAATCGTGCAGTCGAGTGTGCATTGTGCGTGCGCACAGCAGCAGCCTGGCGCTGGGTAGCGACCTGCTTGCTAATGGCTGTGTGTACGTTATGCAACATGTGTGTTCTCCACTGAATGGTCAGGAGCTTACTCGAGAGCGATAGCGCGATTCAATTAAAAATTGCTATCGGCATCATGTCTTTAAACCTGCGGCTTTGGCACCCTATCTGCGACAGAGCGAGGTGGATGAGCAGAAAGTGCTACTCTGATTGCAGGTTCCTCGCCTGTACCTTAGAACAGTTGATCCGTTCAATCAGGTTTGTCTTTTTCATTACCTGTTGATTCGCTGATAGACGGAGCAATGATGCCGTCCTTCATTCCCAGAAGAACAGCCACCTTGTGGGCCTCTCCACGCTTCCCTTTTTTTCGGCCCGCGAGCACTTGATAGGTCGTTGCTGCGTCGACGCCGTGTTCTCGAGCGAACTCTTGAACAGATTTTCCTTGATGTTCAAGCCAGGCCTTGGCTTGTGCGGCAGTGCGGATTCCGGGCATAGTTCAAAACCGTTCAAAAAGGTTCAATTCCAGCGAATTATACCATCCTTATGGGTGTTTAAAATGGGATCTAGTATTCAAATGAGTGAGATCGGTTCGCGTTTGAGGCAAGAAAGAGAACGTCTTGGCCTTTCGCAGAAAGTTTTTGGCGAGATCGGAGGCGTTGAGGCCAATGCCCAAGGTAAGTATGAACATGGTGATCGTGCGCCAAAAGCTGATTATTTGTCACGTGTAGCGCAGCGGGGTGTGGACGTTCTATATGTATTGACCGGTACACGTACCCCAACGCTGGTCGATAATTTGACTCAACTGGAAGAAAAAGTTTTGGTCAATTACCGGGGCCTTCATAAAGATGATCAGGATGCCATTCGCCAGTTGACTACCACCCTGGCGAAAGTGTCGGTTACTCAATCAGTGAGAAAGCTTCAAGAACCTAATGACGCATAAGTCGTTCTAAGTGAATCGTTTTTGTATTGTTCGACGAATGGGATTGAGCCACGCGAGAATGATAGAGAGGTCGACGCAACTATTTTTTGTTAAGGTGGTCGGCACCAACTTAGACGCAATTTGCGAGGTGTCGACTTGATTCGGGTTCTGGTGGTCGATGATCACGATCTTGTGCGTACGGGCATTACACGAATGCTGTCGGATATCGATGGTCTGCAGGTCGTCGGTCAAGCCGAGTCTGGTGAAGAGGCACTCGCCAAGGCGCGTGAGTTGAAACCGGATGTCGTCCTGATGGATGTCAAGATGCCTGGCATTGGTGGCCTGGAAGCAACGCGCAAAATGATGCGCAGCCATCCGGACATCAAAGTCGTCGCGGTAACAGTGTGTGAAGAGGACCCGTTCCCGACGCGTTTGTTGCAGGCAGGCGCTGCGGGTTATATGACCAAAGGGGCTGGTTTGGCCGAAATGGTTCAGGCCATTCGCCTGGTGTTTGCCGGGCAGCGCTATATCAGCCCGCAAGTGGCTCAGCAGCTGGCGCTCAAGTCTTTCCAGCCTGCCAGTGATTCTCCTTTTGATGCATTGTCTGAACGCGAGATCCAGATCGCGTTGATGATTGTCGGCTGTCAAAAGGTCCAGGTCATTTCCGACAAGCTTTGCCTGTCGCCCAAAACAGTCAACACCTACCGCTATCGCATTTATGAAAAACTCTCGGTCAAAAGTGATGTTGAACTGGCGTTGCTGGCCGTTCGTCATGGCATGGTTGATGCTGGCTGACGATGACTGACGTGTTTGATTCCAGTGCATTTCTGTCGACGTGTAGCGGCAGGCCCGGCGTGTATCGCATGTTCGACAGTGAGGCGCGTCTGCTTTATGTGGGCAAAGCCAAGAACCTGAAAAAACGCCTGGCCAGCTATTTCCGCAAAACCGGGCTGGCGCCCAAAACAGCGGCGCTGGTTAGCCGTATCGCGCAAATCGAAACCACGATCACCGCCAACGAAACCGAAGCGTTGCTGCTGGAGCAGACGCTGATCAAGGAGTGGCGCCCGCCGTACAACATCCTGCTGCGCGACGATAAGTCTTATCCGTATGTGTTTCTGTCGGATGGTCAATACCCGCGCCTGAGCATTCATCGCGGGGCCAAGAAGCAGAAGGGCAAGTATTTCGGGCCTTACCCCAGCGCGGGGGCAATCCGTGAAAGTTTGAGCCTGTTGCAGAAAACCTTCATGGTCCGTCAGTGCGAAGACAGCTATTTCAAGAACCGCACCCGGCCGTGCTTGCAGTACCAGATAAAGCGTTGCAAGGGGCCGTGTGTGGGCCTGGTTGAGCCAGAGGTCTATGCTCAGGATGTACGCCACTCGGTGATGTTCCTTGAGGGACGCAGTAGTGCGTTGACGGAAGAGCTCGGTAACGAGATGGAGCAGGCCGCCAGCACCCTCGATTTTGAGCGGGCAGCCGAAATACGCGATCAGATTTCGTTATTGCGTCGGGTTCAGGACCAACAAAGTATGGAAGGTGGCACCGGCGATGTGGATATCGTCGCGGCCTTCGTCAACCCGGGCGGTGCCTGCGTGCATTTGATCAATGTGCGCGGTGGTCGCGTGCTGGGCAGCAAAAACTTCTTCCCGCAGGTGGGGATCGAGGAGGAGGTGGCCGAAGTCATGGCTGCGTTCCTCGGGCAGTACTACATCAGCAGCCCCGAGCGCGATTTGCCGAGCGAGTTGATCGTCAACGTCGAACACGAGAGCTTTGCTGCTATCAGCGAGGCGATTGAAGCCTTGCGCGGGCGCGAGATGGCCATCAGTTATCGCGTGCGCGGTACCCGCGCGCGCTGGCAGCAATTGGCCGTGACCAACGCTGAGCAGGCGTTGAGCGCGCGCCTGACCAACCGTCTGCATGTTGCGGCGCGCTTTGAAGCGCTGGCGCAAGTCTTGAAGCTCGATGAAGTCCCCCAGCGGCTGGAATGCTACGACATCAGCCACTCCAGCGGCGAAGCCACCGTTGCCTCTTGCGTGGTATTTGGCCCGGAAGGCCCGATCAAATCTGACTACCGGCGTTTTAACATCGAAGGTGTGACCCCGGGCGATGACTATGCAGCCATGCACCAGGCCTTGATGCGCCGTTTCAGTCGGCTCAAGGAAGGCGAGGGCAAGCTGCCCGACATCCTCCTGGTCGACGGGGGCAAGGGGCAGCTTTCGATGGCCCGTGACGTGCTCAATGAGCTGGCCGTACCGGACCTGATTTTGCTCGGCGTGGCCAAAGGCACGACGCGCAAGGCGGGCTTTGAAACTCTATACCTGAACGATGCAGCCCATGAATTCACCTTGAAAGGTGACTCGCCGGCGCTACATTTGATCCAGCAGATCCGCGACGAGGCCCACCGCTTTGCCATTACCGGGCATCGTGCGCGACGTGGTAAAACCCGTAACACGTCAACCCTGGAAGGGATTGCGGGGGTGGGGCCAACTCGTCGCCGTGACCTGCTGAAACATTTTGGTGGATTACAAGAGCTGTCTCGTGCCAGCATCGAAGAAATTGCCAAAGCACCCGGTATCAGTAAAAAGCTCGCTGAGTTGATTTATGCAAACCTGCACAGCGAGTAGAATGCTCCCTCACCTCGTAGCCAGTTGTGCCGATGAATATCCCTAATTTGATCACCGTTCTACGCGTTCTTCTGATTCCGTTCTTTATTCTGTTGTTTTACCTCCCGTACAGCTGGAGTTATGCCGCGGCAAGCTCGGTGTTCGCCTTTGCCGCTGCAACGGACTGGCTGGATGGTTATCTGGCCCGCCGACTGGAACAAAGCACGCCGTTCGGTGCCTTTCTGGACCCGGTTGCCGACAAATTGATGGTGGCGGTCGCGCTGGTGTTGCTGGTGCAAGAGCATCACAACTTCTGGCTGACCTTGCCGGCAGCGGTGATTATTGGCCGTGAAATTGTCATCTCGGCCTTGCGCGAGTGGATGGCAGAGCTGGGTGCGCGCGCCCAGGTTGCCGTGTCGAACATGGGCAAATGGAAAACAGCGGCGCAAATGCTGGCGTTGGTCATTTTGCTGGCCAACCCGTCAGACTTCAGCTTCTGGGTCCTGATTGGCTATGGGTTACTGATGGTCGCGGCGGGGTTGACGCTGTGGTCGATGGTTCAATACTTGCGGGCTGCCTGGCCGCATTTGAAGACCACCTCGACAAAATAAATAAAACTTTTTGAATCAAGGGGTTGACGCATTCTTTGAAATCTATAGAATGCGCAACACCAAAACGCGGGAATAGCTCAGTTGGTAGAGCACGACCTTGCCAAGGTCGGGGTCGCGAGTTCGAGTCTCGTTTCCCGCTCCAAATAAAGATTCACAGAGTTCAACTGAAGTCTGTGAATCGTTGAAAAAAGGACCTTCGGGTCCTTTTTTCGTTTCTTCGCACCTACTAAAACCATCGTTGTCGGGTGCGCTTACATCTCTCTTGGCCGTTGCGTCAGTGCTCTATTCCATCCTTCAATTCCATAATGTTTGGAATTAATCCCGCATTATCTTTCTCCTAATCTTGACTACAGTGACCTTTCTACTGATTGGGCGTTGGCACCCAATCCCCAGGCATGCATCTTTAAGAGGTCACTGGCATGGACATCAAACTCAAGGCACTGCTGGATCGCGAAGAGATTCGCGCACTCCGCACGCTTTACGCACACCATCTGGACAGCAACAATATCGCGGCGCTGGACCAGGTTTTTTCGGCAGACGCCGTGGTGCAAGTCACGGTCGGCAACATGCATGGCATCGACGCTATACGTACTGGCCTGGCTGAGGCTTTCACGCTGTTCGATCGGGACAAGCAAGGGAGTTATCCCTTTATGCATGCCATTGTGAACCACTGGATCCAGTTGACCGGGCCCGATACGGCGCAAGGTCGCTGCTACTTGATCGATTTTGAAACGGCTTCGAAACCCGATCCAAACCCGTTGCTGTTGCTTGGCCTGTATGCCGATCAGTATCAGCGAATCGACGGGGAGTGGCGCATCACCCATACCCGCCTTGAGGTGGTCTGGCCTGAGCGTAATGCCCGTGAATAAGCCACGATCAAGCTGGTAGGGGGACGATCCCATTCTGAAAACAGCCCCAGGCCCTGGAGCCTCTAATGTCTGAAAACCCTTTTGACGGTATTCGCGAGTTTGTGTCTGCCGCTCAGTCACTAAGCTTCACGGCAGCCGCGCTTGAGCTGGGTGTGACCAGTTCGGCGGTGGGTAAAAGTGTCACGCGCCTTGAGGCACGTTTAGGGGTGAAGCTGCTGCATCGCACCACCCGGCGTCTGGTGTTGACCGCTGAAGGCGAGGCATATCTGGCCAGTTGCCTGCGAGTGATGGATGAGCTGGCCGAAACGCAGGGTTTTTTAACCACTGGCCAGCAAGCGCCTGTCGGCCGGCTGCGCATCGATCTTCCTGCAGCCTTTGGCCGTCGGCATATTTTGCCGACGCTGATCGACATGGCGGTGCGTTATCAGCAGCTCGATCTGTCCGTCAGCTTCAGTGAGCGGCTGGTAGATATCGTCAACGAGGGTGTCGACCTGGTGGTCAGAATCGGTGTGTTGAAAGATGACGCCGAAATAGTTGCCCGCAAACTGGGCAGCCAGAGCCTGCTGATTTGTGCGACCCCGGCCTATCTACAAGCGCATGGCACGCCACAGGCGCCCGATGATCTGCTGCATCACGATTGCATTGTCGGCTGGCGTAATGGCACCCGCAAAACCTGGATGTTGAAGGACGAAAAGGGGCAGACCCATGAACACGAGGTGCGGGTCAAGCATGAGGTGGGTGATGGGGAGATGTTATTGAACCTGACCCTTGCCGGGGGCGGCCTGGCGCAACTGCCCACTTGGCTGGTGCAAACACCTGTTGAGCAGGGCCTGTTGGTCCCGGTGCTTGAAGCCTGTGCCGGGGCTGAAATGCCGATTCACGTGATCTGGTCACGGACGCGTTATCTTCAGCCCAAGGTCCGCATGGTCGTGGATGAACTGCTGGCACTTGCACAACGTGATGTGCTGATTTTTCGACCGGATTTGGGCCCTGCGGCAGTTTAAAATAGTGACTTGAAGCGCCCCGGGCGGGCGCTTCAAGTGAGTTCGGTTACTGGGCGGGCGTATAAAACGGGTAGTCGACGTAGCCTTTTTCGCCGCTGTTGCCGTAGAACGTTGAGCGATCAGGCAGCGCAATCGGCCAGTCGTTTTTCATCCGCTCTACCAGGTCCGGGTTTGCAATAAAGGGTCGGCCAAATGCGACCAGATCCAGCTCACCTGACGCCAGCGCCGCCTCGGCCGATTCGCGATCAAAGCCTCCGGCGGCAATCAAGGTGCCTTGGTACGAATCGCGAAAGGTCTGGGCAAAATCTTCAGGCATGCGTTCGGCGCCAATGGTCAATTGATCGCTCAGGTGAACATAGGCAATGCGCCGATTTTGCAGTTCGCGCGCGACGGCTACCCAGGTCTCTGCCTCGTCATCAAAGGGCGCCATATCAAACAGCCGGCCAAAGGGCGAAACCCGCACCCCCACCTTGCTGCGACCGATTGCATCGGCGACCGCATCAAGGGTTTCTAACAGCAGGCGAATGCGGTTTTCAATGGAGCCGCCATAGCGGTCCGTACGGTCGTTGACCGTTGGATTGATAAATTGCTCAAACAGATAACCATTCGCGCCATGAATCTCCACCCCGTCAAAACCCGCTTCAACCGCTCTGCGGGCAGCCAGGACAAAGTCGTGTTTGAGCGCTTCAACTTCTTCGGTCGACAACGCACGGGGAGGGCTGGCTTGAATCGGTCCGGGCTGACCGTCTTGGTTGTAGGCATAGGCCAGCGAGTTGGCCGCCAGCTTGGCGCTGGAGGACACCGGGGCGCCGCCATCGGGTTGCAAGGTGGTGTGCGATACCCGGCCCACGTGCCAGAGCTGGGCGAAGATCTTGCCGCCGTCTTCATGCACGGCACGGGTGACGTTTTTCCAGCCTTCTACTTGCTCTTGGGTGTAAAGGCCGGGGTTGAACAGATAGCCGCGGCCCTGAACGGAAACCGGAACCCCTTCACTGATGATCAGCCCTGCGCTTGCCCGCTGGCGGTAATAGAGCACCGTCAATGCGTCAGGCACGGTAGTCAACGCGCGTGCGCGAGTCATGGGCGCCATCACGACACGGTTCTTCAGTTCTATGCCCGACAACGTGTAGGGAGAAAATAGAATGCTCATTAGGGGACCTCTGAAGTGGAGCGCTCCATGGCGCTGATCAGGGCCAATATACGGCGCCAAGTCCTTCAGATAATCGGCTGCACATTCCAAACATTCAGGCACTCGGTTCCACAATCAACTGTGGCAGCGCGATTGTCACAAACCGAAATAATTAAGAAGCTTAAGCTAATAATTAAATAGTATTTATTTTTGTTTTTTAAGATCGTTTAGCTTTATGCCTCTCTACAGCGTCGGGCTTTAAGCCCGGCGCTTTTTTGCATCAGGCTAACTGTTCTCAGGTCATGCGCTGACGCTCAACTTTTGCAGCCTGTGGGCGAACCAGATGCCCGTTTTCAAGCGGCGTTTGTCAGGAGCACCTGTGACAGTCATTCAACTTCCTTTGGCGGCGGAGCCAACTCCATCGCCACAAAGGCCTCTTCAAGTGCCTACCGAATTCGCCAACAAGGGCGATGTGGTGCTTGAGTTTCGGGGCGTCACCAAAACCTATTCAGGGAAAAAAGCCGCCCCTGGGTTATTGGCCGTCAGCGACGTCAGCTTGCAAGTGCGGCGCGGTGAGGTCTTGTGCCTGATGGGCACTTCAGGCAGCGGCAAGTCAACGTTGTTGCGCCATATCAACCGCCTGATCGAGCCCACCAGCGGTGATGTGTTGATTGATGGTCAAGCCATCAGCGGGCTGAACGACAAAGGCTTGCGGGATTTGCGCTCGCGCCGTATCGGCATGGTCTTTCAGCACTTTGGCCTGTTACCCCATCGTACGGTGCTGGATAACGTCGCGCTGCCGCTGGAGTTGCGTGGCGAACCCGAGCCGGTTCGTCATGCCGCTGCCACCTTGCAGTTACAGGCGGTGGGGTTGCAGGGTTGGGGGGAGCACTATCCCCACGAGCTTTCCGGGGGCATGCAGCAACGGGTCGGCCTGGCCCGGGCCTTGGTGACAGAGCCAGACATCCTGCTGATGGACGAGCCTTTCAGTGCGCTGGATCCGACTATCCGCCGCGACCTGCAAAATCACTTTCTGGCGCTGGCGCACGAGCGCGGCATCACCACCTTGCTCGTCACCCATGACCCGGCAGAAGCCCTACGCCTCGCGGATCGCATCGCCGTGCTGCGCCATGGTCGTTTAGTGCAAGTGGGGACCCCTGAGGCGTTGCTCGAACACCCCGCTGATGCCGAAGTTGCCGACTTTTTCCGTGATTCCCTGCCCGCGCCTTCGGTCGCGCAAAAGGCTGCCAGTGTCAGCCTCCAGGCGCCAGGCAATGAGCCTCAGGCGTCACCGGATGCGCCAGGTTTGCGGGGCTGGCAAGCCCTGTTACTGGGGCCGGCAGCGCTGGCCGACCGCGGCAAAGGCGGTTTGTTCTGGCTGGCGTTTGCCGCTGAACTGGCAGCCCTGGCTACGTTCGGCCAAGGCATTCTCAGCGCATCGTGGCTTGCGGTGTTGGCGGCGGTAGTGGTGTTCGCTGCCAGCCGATTCACTGCGCTGTCTGTCAGCCGCCAACCTGTGCGGCGCAATGCGTCGGGGTGGGGGTTACCGTTGGCCGTGCTGCTGGTCAGCCAGGCGTTGGCGATCTGGCGCGTCTTTACCCCGGACACGGCCAACGCCTTGTTTGAGTTTCCGGCGAACCGGCAGTTGTTATTGCTGGCAGCCGACAGCATCGACCAATTCATTGGCTGGTCCCAAGTGGCGTTCGAAG
This sequence comes from Pseudomonas sp. HY2-MNA-CIBAN-0224, assembly GCF_040310285.1. NCBI lineage: Bacteria > Pseudomonadati > Pseudomonadota > Gammaproteobacteria > Pseudomonadales > Pseudomonadaceae > Pseudomonas > Pseudomonas sp. HY2-MNA-CIBAN-0224. Next base: position 55,995 of record NZ_JBEOPQ010000015.1, read on the forward strand.
GTGCGTTTGTCGGCGTGATCGTTGCGGTGCGCACGGTTATCGAGGGCATAGAGAACGTCTTGGGTTGGTTGCCATGGTCGGTCTCGGCACTGGCGTTGGTGTTGCTGGCCTGGCGTTCGGCGGGGTTGGGGCTGGCCCTGACCAGCAGCGTTGCGCTGCTCTACATCGGGCTGTTCGGCTTTTGGGAACGCACCATTTCCACGCTGGCGCTGGTGGGTTCATCGGTCTTGATTGCTTTGGTCATCGGCGTGCCTACCGGCATTGTGCTGGCGAAACGGGCGCGGATACGCCGGGTGGTCACGCCGTTGCTGGATGCCATGCAGACGCTACCCACGTTTGTGTATCTGATTCCTGCCGTGGCGTTCTTCTCTGTGGGCAAGACGCCTGCGGTCATTGCCACGGTCATTTTTGCCCTGGCGCCGATGATCCGCCTGACATCGCTGGGTATTCAGGAAGTGCCCAAGGATGCCGTCGAGGCTGCTGTCGCCCACGGTGCCAGCCCTTGGCAAACCCTGGTCAAAGTGCAATTGCCGCTGGCACGCCGTTCGCTGCTGCTGGGGATTAACCAGACCATTGTCATGAGCTTGTCGATGGTGGTGGTCGCTGCGCTGATTGGCGCGGGCGGGCTGGGCTACGACGTGATGACGGCGCTGCGCAACATCAAGGGCGGCGAGGGCATCCTCGCGGGGGTGGCGATTGTTCTGTGTGCATTAATTCCGGATCGAATCATTCAATCGAGCTTGCGCAAGCAAGATCGCGCGCACCATTAACTGTGAGACTTATCGTGAAGACACCTCTGTTGCGTTCATTGGGGGCAGCCGCGCTGCTGGCCTCCCTGATTCTTCCGGCCAGCGCATTTGCCAAAGAAAAAATTGTGATTGGTGAGCAGAACTGGACCGGTGCCATTGCTATTCAGAATATCCTCGGCGAGGTGATCAAAAGTCGCCTCGATGGCGATGTCTCGTACCTGGCCGGTGACGTCCCGGTACTGTTCAGCGCTGCCGCCAAAGGCGATGGCTCGGTGGACGTGCTGACCGATATCTGGCTGCCGAACCAGTCGGCGGCCTGGGCCAAATATGTCACGGGTGGCACCCGCTCACTGGTGCCGAACCTCAAGCCTTATGCGGGTGAGCAAGGCTTTTATATTCCGGGGTATTTGCAGGACAAATACGGCGTTAAATCCGTCTACGACCTGAAAAAACCTGAAATCGCCAAGCTCTTCGAACCGCTGGGTGGCGGCAAGGCTCAATTGTTGGTTGGGCCGGCGGGTTGGGAGTCGACCTACATTGGTGAAATCAAGGCCAAGGATTACGGTTTTGCAGACAAGTTCGAGTCTGTGTCCACCGAAGCCTCCGTGACTTACGCCAAGCTGGCTGCGGCATACAAGGCGGGGCGCGGCGTGGTCTTTTACGCCTACACCCCGGACTGGATTTTCTCGGCCTTTGACCTGCGCCGTCTGCAAGAGCCTGCGTTCGATGGCTATGCCCAGGACAACAAAAAGGGTGACCCGCTGTACAAAGCCGACGGCTGCTGGAAGTTCATCAGCCCGACAGTTGACCCTGACTGGCTGAACAAAAGCCAGATCACCTGCGCTTATCCGGACGCCAAAGTGCATATCCTGGCATCAACCGCCTTGCAGAAACGCGCGCCGAAAATTGCCGAGTTCCTGCGCAACGTAGCCATTGACCCGGCGCAGCTGAATGACCTGATCCTGAAGATCGAAAAGCAAAAAGTACCGGCTGATATCGCGGCCAAAGAATGGATCAAGGCCAACCCAGCGACGGTTGATCAATGGCTTGCAGCCTCGGCGCCTACCGTGAGTGCCAACCCATGAGCCACGTCTCCTTGCGTTTGCTGGATGGTGGCATGGGCCGCGAATTACAGCGGAGCGGGGCACCGTTTCGCCAACCTGAGTGGTCAGCGCTTGCGCTGATCGAGGCACCCGAGTATGTGCTTGAGGCCCATCGCGCGTTTATTGCGGCCGGTGCCCGGATCATCACGACCAACAGTTATGCGGTGGTGCCATTTCATATCGGCGATGAGCGCTTTATCGAGCAGGGGTTAGCGCTAGCCGGGCGTGCTGGGGCGCTCGCCCGCCAGGCTGCATCCGCCAGCAAGGAGCCGGTCACGGTGGCCGGCTCGTTGCCGCCAGCCTTGGGCTCTTATCGACCAGACTTATTTGACCATCAGCGTTCGGTGGCGATTCATCGCCAGTTGATCGCGGGTCTTGAGGCCCATGTCGATGTCTGGCTGGCGGAAACCCAAAGCTCCATCGCTGAAGTCCGCGCGGTGGTTGAAGCTCTGGATAACAATCCGAAACCGCTTTGGCTGTCGTTTACCTTGCTGGACGAGGTCGGTGAGCCACCACGCTTACGCTCGACTGAAGCGGTCGCCGACGCTGTGCGGGCGGCCATCGAGTTGGGCGCAAAGGCGGTGCTGTTTAACTGCAGCCAGCCGGAAGTCATGGGCGCTGCGCTGGCGCAAGCGCGAGAGGTACTTGAACAACTGAGTCAAACCCTGGACTTGGGGGTTTACGCCAATGCCTTCCCCCCTGTCAGCAGCGAAGCCAAAGCCAATAGCACGTTGCTTGAAATCAGACGTGATCTTGGCCCTGAGGCTTACCTGAGCTGGTCGAGAACCTGGGTGGCGGCCGGTGCCAGTATTGTGGGTGGGTGCTGCGGCATAGGCCCTGAGCACATCGCGCAGTTGCGTTCGAGTTTATTGCCAGAAAAAGAGAAGGGTGGCGCATGACGGATTTTAATGAAGAGGCACTGGCTGAACAGGCAACCTTTGGCGCCGGTTGTTTTTGGGGCGCAGAGGCGTCGTTCCGGGCATTGCCCGGAGTGATTGACAGCCGGGTGGGCTTTGCCCGCTTTGCCGAGGATGAGTCGGCGTTGATCGAGGTGGTACAGGTCGACTTCGATGCCCAAGTGATTACTTACGACCAACTGATCGCTCACTTTTGGACCGTGCACGATCCCGCTTCTGTGGACCGCCAAGGTGCAGATGTCGGCATCAAATACCGCTCAGCGCTGTTTTTCGGGTCTGAAGAGCAGGCGAAGGTCGCATCGGTTGCCAGGCAGGCGCTGGAAGCGTCGGGAGCGTTGAACCGGCCTGTAGCGACGGTGATTGTGCCGTTAGTTGAGTTTGTGCTCGCCGATGAAGAGCATCAGCGATACCTCGAAAAACATGGCGGCAGCAGCTGTTCCATCTAATGGCTACGCAGTGGCGTTAACGTATCAGTCGCATTCTGTGGCGGCTGATACAAAACCTGTGATATCGTCCCCGGCATCTTCCTGGAGCATGTCGGTCAATGGCGCGTCCACGTACATTTGATGAAGCAAAGGTTCTCAGCGCCGTTGTCGACGCCTTCTGGGTGCGTGGCTATGAAGGCACGTCTACCCGGGATCTGGTCAGGTGTACGGGCCTCAACCAGCCCAGTCTCTATAACGCGTTTGGCGACAAACGCTGCCTGTATCGTCGTGCCCTTACGCACTATCTGGAATGCAGTGTGCGTGAGCGGATCCGGCGCCTTGAAGGGCTGCCGGATGCCGGAACGGCCATCACTCTATTCTTCACAGAAGTCCTGGATCGTACGTTGAACGATCCGCTTCATCGTGGATGCCTGCTGGTGAACTCTGCGCTTGAGGCGAATACAGACGACGCAGACTTGCGCCAGGCCATCGCAGAAGAGTTTGAGACCATTCGCCGTTTTTTCGAAAGCCGTCTGCAGGCCTTTAGCCTGCAAGGTGATGGTGTCAGGGAGATTGATGCGAAGCAGGGAGCTCACCATTTACTGAGTTTGTTACTGGGTATTCGCGTTTTAGCGCGCCTCAACCCCGACCCCGCGTGCGTCACAGACGCGGTTGACCTTGCACTTAACAGCCTTGGGCTTACGCCTTTGGCGCTTGCGACGCTCACTAAAAGCCCCTGCACGGAGTCACCATGATCAAGTTCTACTATCACCCGTCTCCCAACCCTGCCAAGGTCGCGCTGTTCCTTGAGGAATCAGGCCTCGCGTATGAACTGGTGCCTGTCGATACCCGCAAGGGCGAGCAGCACGAGCCGGCGTTTCTCAAAATCAACCCCAACGCCAAGACGCCGGCATTGGTTGACGACGACAACATTGTGTTCGACAGCAACGCCATGCTGCTTTATCTGGCCGAGAAGACCGGGAAGTTCTTGCCTGCCGATAACCTTAAAGCCCGCGGTGAAATGTTGTCCTGGTTGATGTTCGTGGCCACCGGCATTGGCCCTTACTCTGGCCAGCATGTGCATTTCAAGCACTTCGCCCCGGAGCCCAAAGACTACGCGGTTACCCGCTATACCTACGAAGCCTGGCGCCACTGGCAGATTCTTAACGATCGCCTGGCCAACCAGCCTTACATGCTGGGCAATGAATACACTTTGGTGGACATGGCCGTATGGGGTTGGGCCCGCGCGGTGCCTTTCATTCTGGGGGAGGATGCCTGGGAAAAACTGCCGCACGTCAAACGCCTGCTGGACGAGATCAATGCCCGCCCGGCAGCTCAGCGTGCAGAAGCCCTGAAAACACAGCACAGCTACAAAACCGAAATGGATGCTGCCGCTCGTAAAGCCATGTTTCCGCAGATTGCTGAGTAAAAACGTCAGTTGATGCGGTGAATGTCGGGGAGGGAATGTGCGCTTTCTGCCAGTGCCTTTCCCTCAACGTTGTCGCTGCCCAGGCACGAAGGCTGCGATTGATCGGCAAAGCAGATTGTGCGGTTACGCCCGAGTGCCTTGGCTTCATAAACGGCTGTATCGGCCTGTGCCAGTAGATGTTCAAGCAGTACTCCGGCTTCGTGGCCGTTCTGCGTCATGCTTGAAACACCGATGCTGACGGTGATGCTCTCACCGGCCACCTGGACCCGGGAAATATGCTGGTGTACACGCTTGGCCGCACGTGTTGCGCCTTCAAGGTCCGAGTTGGGCAACCACAGGGCAAACTCTTCGCCGCCATGGCGAATGACGCTGTCCTGCGCGCGAGCACTTTCTAACAGTCGTTGGGCCACGTTGCGCAAAACATTGTCGCCCTCGGCATGGCCAAACCGGTCATTGATCTGCTTGAAATAGTCGATGTCTATCAGTAACAAACTGCTGATCGATTGACTGTTTGCGGTGAGCATCCACTGTTTGACATTGCGCGTCAGGGCGCGCCTGTTACCCAAGTTGGTCAGTGGGTCCGTCAGGCTCAGGTGGGCGAACTTGTCTGCTTTGATTCTGGCTTCTTGCGCATACTCGCTCAGTTGAGCATTGGCATACTGCAGTTCAGTGTTCACTTCAGTCAGTTGCAAGGCGGCTTCTTGGGCATGTTGGCGCGCCTTGAGCAACTCGGCTTCAAAGCGTTGTCGCTCTTTGGCCACGAAAAACAGCCAGATCACCACCTTTTCGCTTTCGGTCTGACTGATCCGCGCGTTCGTCATCACCGGTAGCAGTTGCCCATTGGTGGTCAGCAATTGCAGGTAAAGCTCGCTGAACTCACCATTTTTTAGCAGCATCGGCCAGGCATAGCTGTGCAGAAAAATACGTGAGGCGGGCGGGAAGTAACTGTCCATGTAATCGCAGTTTTCAGACGCCACCAGTTGCCTGAAGTCCCGATTGGTATGCAGTACGTGACCATTACAGTTTGTGACTACTACCGGGCAGGGCAACCGTTCAAGGTAAAACACAACTGTCGCTCCCTGACAGATAGTGATGTATAGCCGAAGCCACCAGGTGCGGGTGACTCATATGGGCGCAATGCCCGGAGACGTCCAGAACTTGCAGGACGCTGTGTTTCAGATGTTCGTTCAGGTACTCCCCGACGGGCAGGGGCACCAGCGTATCGCGGCGATGTTGCAGAATGAGGCTGGGAGTTGTGCAACGGCCCAGCGCTTGGCGAATGTCGGAGAAGAAAGTGGCCTGGGCGAATTGCCGCGCCATAACCGGGTCTGTTGAGCAGAAACTGCCTGCCAACTGAGCCGTGATCGGCGGATCTGCCTGTGAGCCAGCCACCACGGGGGCAAAGTACTCTGCCCAACCGATGTAGTTCTGATCCATGAGGGCCAGTAACGCTTCGAGGTCTGCTCGCTCGAAGCCGCCACTATACGCGGGTGGGTCGTTCAAGAAACAGGGCGAAGGCCCGACCAGGACCATTTGTGAGAAAAGGTCAGGGCGTTGGATCGACGCCAGGATGCCGATGCTGCAACTGACGGAGTGCCCGACGAAGATCACATCTTTGGACAGGCCCAAAGCGTCGCACACCTCGATCAGGTCCTGCGCATAACCGGCCAGCGAGCTGTATCTGAGCGCATCAAATGCGCGCGCATCCGAGCTGCCGCTGCCCACATAGTCGAATAATATTTGCCGGTGGGTGGCGGCAAACTCCGGCGTGAGGAGGTGCCACATTTCCTGATTACAGCCAAATCCATGGGCGTAAAGGATGACCGGTGCATCGGGATTCGCGTGGAGCAATTGCTTAACGTTGTTGCGCTGGAGGATACCCACTTCTACAACACCTCTGTTAAGGGGGCGATGATCAGATGCCACAACACAGTCCAAGGTTTGTGTCGACAATATGGCGTCAGTAGCGCGTCAGTATAACGAGGGTGCTGGCGGAACGGCATCACTGGCTTAGGGCGCCAGGTCGCAGCCTGCAACAGCGCTTGTAGACTGCGCGGGGGTTCGCTCTATAAAGCGGCTGTGCGCAAGGCGTGTTTTTTCTCCGGGCCCGGCACGTCGTGCAGGGATATGCGCGATGTTTCTGGCAGCGCCAAGCCGCCTGCCAGGGCGAGTACCGCAACGGCCATCAGGTAAAACGCTGGCGACAGGTTGCTGCCGGTGGTGCTGATGAGCCAGGTGGCTACCAGCGGTGCGGTGCCGCCAAACAGGGTGTAGGCCATGTTGTAGGTGATGGCCGAGGCGGTGTAGCGGGTGCGGGTCGGGAAGGTCTCCGAGAGCAGGGCGGCGGTCACCACGCCACACAACACCGCGCCAATCGCCAGCAGCATGACGCCGATGACAGACGCCGCGAACCCGCCGGAGCTGGCCATCAGGAACGACGGGTACACGGCAACGATCAGCAGCGCGCAGGCGGTCATGACCGTGGCCCGACGCCCCACCCGGTCGGAATACAGCCCGGCCAGCGGGCAGATGGCGGCGGCGAAGATCAGGGCAATCAACGACACCAGCAACGCCATGGCGCGGCTCAGACCGCCGGCCACTTGCAGGTAGGTGGCGAAGTAGGTGGTGAACATATAGAACGACAGCGCCGTCAGCGATACAAAGGCGCCGAGACAGCAGATGGCAGCCCCATGGTTGCGCAAGGTTTCTTTGAGTGGCGAATGGGCGACGTCGTGCTCTTCGGTGACCGCCTGGAACGCCGGGGTTTCATCCAGTTTGTTACGCATGTACAGGCCGACCAGCCCCAGTGGCGCGGCAATCAGAAACGGCACGCGCCAGCCCCAACTGCTCATGGCTTCTGCCGACAACGAAGCCTCAAGGGCATAAGCCGCAACGGCCGCTGCGGCGAAGGCGGAGAACGTCGATACCGGCACAAAGCTGCCGTACCAGGCCCGCTTATGGTCCGGCGCGTGCTCCATCAGATAAGCGCACGCGCCTGCGTATTCGCCGCCTGCAGAGAAGCCCTGGGCGCAACGGATCAGCGTCAACAGAATCGGCGCCATTACCCCGATCGCCGCATAGGTGGGCAGCACGCCGATCAGGGTGGTCGCCGCGGCCATCAGCAAAATAGTCATGGCCAGGGTTCGCTTGCGGCCGATGCGATCGCCGAGCATGCCGAAAATCACACCGCCCAGTGGGCGAAAGGCAAAGGCAACCGCGAACACGGCAAAGGTTTTGAGCAGCGCCGCGCTGGCGTCCTCACTGGGGAAGAACTGCTGGGCGATGGTGGTTGCGAGAAAGCCATACACCGCGAAATCAAACCACTCGACAAAGTTGCCGATCGAGGCCGCGACAATCACTTTTCTCAGCGTTTTAGGGCTGACGTGCCCGGGTGTGGTGCTGGTCATATGAGCCTCGATAATGGATCCGTGATCGATCGATTATCGGGGCAGCCCTGAGCGGGGAACGCTTCAAAAGTGTCCTCGACGTATTCAGGAACGACGCTGAACCTTGTCAGTTTGTGTCAGAAAAATAGTGATCAAGGCGCGGATCACCGCGGGTAACGCTTCCAGATCGCGGACCAGGATGCTGCGCTCACGCACGCGCCAGGGTTCGTCGAGCTCTACGATGTGCAAGCCCATGGTCTGTTGATGACGCCGGGCCGAGGATTCCGGCAGGATCGCCAGGCCAACGCCGGCTTCAACCATGCGGCACATGGCCTCAAAGCTGTAGACCTTGATGCGCATGTTCAATGTCTGGCCGCTCAGGGCGACTTGTTCATTCAAAAAGCGCAGCAGCGTGGTGCCTTCATGCAAGCCGATATGCGGATAGGCCAGAGTCTCGGTCAATTTGACCTTTTTGCGTGTTGCCAGTGGATGGTCGAGCGGGGTGACCAGAATCAACTGGTCGGTGCTGAAATGTATGACCTGCAAGCCATCTGCCTTGATCGGCCCGGCGATGATGCCCAGGTCGGTGGAGCCGTCCATCACGCCGCGCACGATGTCACGGCTGAGCCGCTCCTGAAGGTCGACGGTAACGCCCGGTCGTTCAGCGAGAAACCCGGCAAGGATTTCCGGCAAGAATTCGGTCGCGGCCGTGGTGTTGGCGAAGATCTTGATATGCCCGCTGGCTTCGGCTCCGTACTCGGTGAACTCGTTTTTCATGTAGTCCACCTGGCGCATGATCACCCGCGCATGGTGCAAAAACAGCTTGCCTGCGGGTGTCAGTTCTACACCCCGGCTGTCACGGTACAACAGGCGGCTGGCCAGGCTTTCTTCCAGGCTTTTGATGCGCGCGCTGGCCGCAGCAGGGGACATGAATGCCTTGCGCGCGCCTTGGGTCATGCTGGGGGATTCGGCGATTTGAATAAACAGGCGCAGGTCGACTAAATCGAAGTGCATGGCAGATATCCGTTGAGCGTGAGTGCTGGTCCACAATCTTGGCGTTAAGCAAATCCGAACGCCCCCTTACGAAATCGCAGATTCACAGATCGCCGGGCTTTTAGCAATCTTGGCTAAAACAACAAGCCACGGGACATTACCGATGAGCGATAACGAACTGTCCACCTGGATCGGTCGTACTGAAAAGATCCACGATCACATCAGTCTCAACCTGGTCACCCGCATCGCCGCGACGTTGGGTGAGCGTGTGCCACATGCTGGCGAGCCTTTACCTGCGCTGTGGCAATGGTGCTTCTTCCAGCCTGCCGTTGAATCGAGCGGCCTGGGCGGCGACGGGCATCCGGCCCGGGGTGGTTTTTTGCCCCCGGCGCACAACCGCAACCGCATGTGGGCGGGCGGGCGTTTTGAGTTTTACGCGCCACTCAAAGTGGGTACCGACGCAACGCGGGTTTCCACCATCACCAACGTTCAGGAAAAACACGGCAAGACCGGTTCGCTGCTGTTTGTCACGGTCCAGCATGACTACCTGCAAGACGACCAACTGGCGATCCGTGAAGAGCAGGACATCGTCTACCGCGAACCGACGCCGCCTAAATTGACCAGCGGCGAGCCGTTGCCTGCTGGCACTTGGCAGGAGTCGGTCGACCCTGATCCAACCCTGCTGTTCCGCTATTCCGCCGTCACCTTCAATGGTCACCGCATTCACTACGACTGGCCTTACGCGACGCAAACCGAGGGCTATCCGGGGTTGGTGGTGCATGGGCCGTTGATCGCCACGCTGGCCCTGCGGGCATTTTGCCGCGCCAATCCGGATGCGCGTTTACGCGGTTTTACGTATCGCGGCCTGCACCCGTTGATCGCCCCGCAGCCCTTTGTCGTCGGCGGGCGTGTCACCGCGCAGGGCAAGGCGCAGGTGTGGGCAGGCAATGCACAGGGTATCGCCCAGCAAGGCGAAGTGACCTTCGACTGACCGTGGCATTCAGCACAATAAATACAACAAGGACCTGAGATGAATCCGTATCTGAACGACGACTACAACGCCATTCGCGAGGGCGTGCGCGCCTTGTGCGCCGAGTTCCCGGCCGAGTACTGGCGCAAGATCGATGAAGAAAAGGGCTTTCCTGAGGCGTTTGTGGCCGCCATGACCGAGGCGGGCTGGTTATCGGCGATGATCCCCGAAGCCTATGGCGGCTCGGGTTTGGGCCTGGCCGAAGCGTCGATCATTCTCGAAGAAGTGAACCACTGTGGCGGCAACTCCGGCACCGTGCATGGCCAGATGTACAACATGTTTACCTTGCTGCGCCATGGCAGCGAAGAGCAAAAAAGTCATTACCTGCCCAAGCTGGCCAGCGGCGAGTTGCGCTTGCAGTCCATGGGCGTGACCGAGCCCACCACTGGCACCGACACCACCAAGATCAAGACCACCGCCGTGCGCCGTGGCGATAAATATGTGATCAACGGGCAGAAGGTCTGGATCTCGCGGATTCAGCACTCGGACCTGATGATCTTGCTGGCGCGTACCACCCCGCTGGCCGAGGTCGAGAGAAAGGCCGATGGCATGTCGATTTTCCTCGTTGACCTGCGCGAAGCCATCGGCAACGGCCTGACCGTGCAACCGATTGCCAATATGGTCAATCACGAAACCAACGAGCTATTTTTCGACAACCTGGAAATCCCGGCCAGCAGCCTGATTGGCGAAGAGGGCAAGGGCTTTCGCTACATTCTCGACGGCCTCAATGCCGAACGTACGCTGATCGCCGCCGAGTGCATCGGTGATGGTCGCTGGTTCAACGAAAAGTCTGCGCAGTACGCCCGTGATCGCGTGGTGTTTGGCCGTCCGATTGGCCAGAACCAGGGCGTACAGTTCCCGATTGCCGAAGCCCATATCGAGCTGGAAGCCGCGGACCTGATGCGCTGGCGTGCCTGTGACGAGTACGACAACGGGCGCAATGCCGGGGCGGCAGCGAACATGGCCAAGTACCTCGCGGCCAAGGCCAGTTGGGAGGCGGCCAACGCGTGCCTGCAAACTCATGGCGGCTTCGGTTTTGCCAATGAATACGACGTTGAGCGCAAGTTCCGCGAGACCCGCCTGTACCAGGTGGCGCCTATTTCGACCAACTTGATCTTGTCTTACGTGGCTGAGCATTTGCTCGAACTGCCGCGTTCTTTCTGACCACGGTCTTTCGTCTTTCATGGGGAACGCTGCATGAGTCAGCACACGCAAGCGCTTACAGAATTTTTGGCCAATTTGCATCACGCGCAGTTGCCTGAAGCGGTCATTGATCGCACTGAAGAGTTGTTTCTCGACTGGCTGGGCTCGGCGCTGGCCAGCCAGGGCATGCACCCGATTCCGCTGTTCGAGCGCTATGCCGCAATGATGGGCCCCGCCAGCGGCCCTTCTGGAATTTTGGCCAACGGCAAAACCAGTTCTGCGTATTTCGCCGCATTGGTCAATGGCGCCAGCTCACACCTGGTTGAGCAGGATGACCTGCACAACAGTTCGGTGCTGCACCCGGCGACCGTGGTCTTCCCGGCAGTGCTGGCTGCGGCTCAGGCACTGGGTAAAACCGGCCGCGAATTGATCGTTGCGGCAGTGGCCGGGTATGAAGCGGGCATTCGCATCGGTGAATTCCTCGGGCGCTCGCACTACCGCATCTTCCACACCACCGCCACGGTAGGCACGTTAGCGGCGGCGGTGGGTGTCGGCAAGTTGATGGACTTTACCCAGGAGCAATTCACCCACGTACTCGGCACGGCCGGTACCCAGGCGGCAGGCTTGTGGGAGTTCTTGCGTGACGCCGCAGACTCCAAACAATTGCATACCGCCAAAGCCGCTGCCGATGGCGTGCTGGCTGCTTACCTGACGGCTGAAGGGCTGAGCGGCGCACAGAACATTCTGGAAGGCGAGCAGGGCATGGCGGCCGGTATGTCCAGCGATGCGCAGCCAGGCAAGTTGTCAGACGGTTTGGGCACACGCTGGGCGCTGGTAGAAACCTCGTTCAAGTTTCACGCCTCGTGCCGACACACGCACCCGGCCGCCGATGCACTGCTGGCGCTGATGCAGCGCGAGCAACTGAACGCTGAGGACATCGCAGGGGTCACCACCCGCGTGCACCAGGGCGCCATCGATGTGCTGGGCCGCGTGCAGGTGCCGCAGACCGTGCATCAGGCCAAGTTTTCCATGGGCACGGTGCTGGGTTTGATCGCTGTGTATGGCAAGGCCGGATTGCCGGAGTTTCATCAATACGCGCTGACCGATTCGCGGGTGAGCGATGTGCGAGACAAGGTGCGCATGGTGCTGGACGAGGAAGTCGACGGGGCGTATCCGCAACGCTGGCTGGGCCGGGTCGAGGTCACCACGCTGGCCGGTCAGACCTTGTACGGGCGCATCGACGAGCCCAAGGGCGATCCGGGCAATACCCTGAGCCGCGCTGAGCTGGAAGACAAATTTCGACGCCTGCTGGCGTTCTCCGGGGCACGCACTGACGAGCAGGCAACGGGCCTGATCGGGCTGGTCTGGAACCTGCGCGAACTCGATGACTTGAGCGCGCTGACGCGAACCACAACCTTTGCCGGGAGCGCAGCATGAACGACAACACCGCCAAACCCCGTCCGCTGGACGGCATTACCGTGGTCAGCCTGGAGCATGCCATCGCTGCGCCGTTCTGTACCCGGCAGTTGGCCGATCTGGGCGCACGGGTGATCAAGGTTGAACGCCCTGGTTCCGGTGACTTTGCCCGCGACTATGACGAGCGCGTCAATGGCCTGGCCTCACACTTTGTCTGGACCAATCGCTCCAAAGAGAGCCTGACCCTTAACGTAAAACAGGATGAGGCCGGGCAGGTGCTCGACAAGCTGCTGAGCACTGCTGATGTGCTGGTGCAGAACCTTGCACCGGGCGCCGCGCAACGCATGGGGCTGTCGTTTGCTGACCTGCATGAGCGCTTCCCGAGGTTGATCGTCTGCGATATTTCCGGCTACGGCGAAGGCGGGCCTTACGAGCAGAAAAAGGCCTACGATCTGCTGATCCAGAGCGAGGGCGGATTTTTATCCGTGACCGGCGGGCCGGGTGAAAACGAGATGGCCAAGGCCGGCTGTTCGATCGCTGACATTGCCGCAGGCATGTATGCCTACACCGGCGTGCTCTCGGCACTGTTGCTGCGTGACAAGACCGGCGAGGGCAGCCGCGTCGATGTGTCGATGCTGGAAAGCCTGGTGGAGTGGATGGGCTACCCGCTGTATTACGCCTACGAAGGCGCGCCGCCACCGCCCAGAGCCGGTGCCGCCCACGCGACGATTTACCCCTACGGGCCGTTCCCCACAGGGGATGGCGGTACGGTGATGCTCGGCTTGCAGAACGAGCGTGAATGGCAGCAGTTTTGCGACAAGGTGTTGCTGCGACCTGACCTTGCACGCGACTCGCGCTTTAATGCCAATGCGCGACGTTCAGAGAACCGTGCCGAGTTGCGGGCCCTCATCGTTGAGACGTTTGCCCACATGACGGCTGAACAGGTGATTACACGGCTGGACACGGCGTTGATTGCCAACGCCCATGTCAACGACATGGCCGGGGTCTGGGCGCATCCACAACTGCAGGCGCGTGATCGCTGGCGTGAAGTGGACAGCCCGTCCGGCAAGTTGGCGGCGCTGCTGCCGCCGGGTCGTAACACGGCATTCGAGCCGCGTATGGATCCGGTGCCGGGTTTGGGCGAACACACCGACAGCGTGCTGGCGGAGTTGGGTTACAAGGCGCATGACATTCAGCGCCTACACGAACAAGGAGCGGTGTGAGGCTGGCGCCTCACACCTCCTGCATGGAGCAGTTCATGGACAGAAGTACTATCCGCTCGGCACTGTTTGTGCCGGCCACCCGGCCAGAGCGCATCGACAAAGCGCTGGGCAGTGGCGCCGATGCGGTCATCGTTGACCTTGAGGACGCTGTGGCGGAACACCTCAAGGTTGAAGCGCGCAGCAATCTGCAGGCTTATCTGGAGGCCAACCCACAGGCGCGTATTCTGGTACGTATCAACGCGCCAGCCCATGAGCAGCAGGCCGCTGATCTGGCCTTGTGTGCTCGCTACCCCGGCGTGGTCGCCGTGCTGCTGCCCAAGGCCGAAAGCGCTGAGCAGGTGGAGCGTGTGGCGGTTTGCGCCAAGCCGGTGTGGCCCATCATCGAGAGCGCCAAAGGTCTGCTTGAGTTACCGGCCATTGCCCGTGCCAACGGGGTCGAGCGCTTGAGTTTTGGCGCGCTGGATCTGGGCCTCGACCTGGGCTTGATGAGTGGCACTGCTGGCGCCCAACGCATGCTCGATCAGGCGCGCTACGCCATTGTCTTGCACAGCACCCTGGCGCATTTGTCGCCGCCGCTGGACAGCGTTTTCCCCGACATCAAAAACACCGAAGGCATGACCTGCATGGCTGCCGATGCCCGGGACATGGGCTTTGGCGGCTTGCTGTGCATCCATCCCAGCCAGGTAGCACTGATTCACGCGGCCTTTATGCCCGGCCCTGAAGAGCTGGACTGGGCGCGCCGGGTGCTGGATGCGGTGGCCTCTGGCGGCGGGGTTTATGTGGTCGATGGGCAGATGGTTGACGCGCCCGTCATCGGGCATGCCCGACAGTTATTACATCGGGCCGGCGTGACGCCTGCCTGATTCAAAAGCATCACCACGAAAAACTAAGCACGACCAAACAATAACAACAAGAGGTACATGCCCCATGTTTAAACACACCCTCAAGGCTTTGGCCTGCGCCCTGCCACTGTATGCCGGTCTGGTAAGTGCGGCAGATCCCATCAGTATCAAATTCGCCCACGTGGTTGCCGAACACACGCCCAAAGGGCAGGGCGCCCTGATGTTTAAAAAGCTGGCTGAAGAGCGCCTGCCTGGCCAGGTCAAGGTCGAGGTGTACCCAAACTCGTCGCTGTTTGGTGACGGCAAAGAGATGGAAGCGCTGTTGCTCGGCGACGTGCAGTTGCTGGCACCGTCGCTGGCCAAATTTGAGCATTACTCCAAGCCGATCCAGATCTTCGACTTGCCATTTCTGTTCAACGACATCAATGCACTCGACCGCTTCCAGCAGAGCCCGGAAGGCCAGGGGCTGCTCAAGTCCATGGAAAGCAAGGGCATTACCGGCCTTGGTTATTGGCATAACGGCATGAAGCAATTGTCGGCCAACAAGGCGCTGTACGAGCCCAAGGATGCACGCGGCCTGAAGTTCCGGGTGCAGGCATCGGCGGTGCTGGATGAGCAGTTCAAGGCGTTGCGCGCGGCGCCACGCAAGATGAGTTTTGCCGAGGTGTATCAAGGGCTGCAGACCGGGGTGGTCAACGGCACCGAGAACACCTGGTCGAACTATGAGAGCCAGAAGGTCAACGAGGTGCAGAAGTACTTCACTGAATCTGACCATGGCGCCATCGACTACATGGTGATCACCAACACCAAGTTCTGGAACAGCCTGCCTGAAGATGTGCGCACGTCACTGGATCAGATCATGACTGAGGTCACGGTCGAGGTGAACAAACAGGCCGAGGAACTGAACCAGGCCTCCAGAAAAACCATCGTCGATTCGGGCACCAGCGAAGTCATCACCCTCACACCTGAACAGCGCGAAGAGTGGCGTGAAGCCATGCGTCCGGTCTGGAAAAAATTCGAAAAAGACATCGGCGTCGACCTGATCAAGGCAGCGGAGCAATCCAACCAAAGCAGTTAAGACCTGAAGTGCCGCCGGTAATCGCGTGAGCGCTTGCCGGCGGCAGCGTCAATGGCGAAAGCGACAGCCTGCAAGGTCTGTCGCGCCTTGGCTTCATTGGTTTTAGTCGTCGCTTTGCGACCGCTCTTTCAAGGGGAGATTACCCATGCAGGCATTTTTTCGTGTCTGGAATCGTGTGGAAGAAGTACTGGTGGCATTCCTGCTTGCAGGCATGACCCTGGTGACGTTCTCCTACGTGGTCTTCAACAACCTTTACGGTGTTTTTTATTCTTTGGGCGATTCTCTGCCCTTCGCCAACGACGCCATGCTCAGCATCGGCGACGGCATTCTGTATATCGCCCAGGAGATGACCTGGAGCGTGGCGCTGACCAAGGCCATGTTCGGTTGGCTGATCTTTGTCGGGCTGGCCTGGGGCGTGCGCATTGGCGCGCACATTGGTATCGACTTGTTGGTGCGCCAGTTCAGCCCTGAGAACCAGCGGCGCGTGGCGTTGCTCGCCTTGGTGATCTGCCTTGGCTATTGCGCACTCATGGCTTACTCCAGCGAACAGTGGGTTGCCACCCTGTACGCCGTCGGCACCAGCGCTGAAGACCTCGACCGTTTCGGGATTCGCCAATGGCAGATCGTAATGATCGTGCCAATCGGCTTTGCTTTGATGTTCCTGCGCTTTCTGCAGGTGTTCATTCGCGTTGTGCAGGGCAAGCAGCAAGGGCTGGGCTTGCACAGTGAAGTGGATGAGGCCGTGAAACTGGCTGAAAACGACACCTCGGAGAACGCCAAATGACTATCAGCTTTCTATTTGTCGCTCTGTTCGTGCTGATGTTTATCGGCATTCCGGTGGCGATTTCCCTGGGCTTGTCCGGGGCCATGACCATCCTGTTCTTCAGCAACGACTCGGTTCGTTCTCTGGCGATCAAGCTGTTCGAAACCAGCGAGCACTACACGCTGCTGGCCATTCCGTTCTTCCTGCTGTCTGGCGCCTTCATGACCAGCGGCGGTGTGGCCCGTCGCTTGATCGACTTCGCCAACGCCTGCGTGGGGCATATCAAGGGTGGCCTGGCAATTGCGGCGATCATGGCTTGCATGCTGTTTGCCGCACTCAGCGGGTCTTCACCGGCAACCGTGGCCGCTGTGGGGTCTATCGTGATTGCCGGGATGGTGCGCTCTGGCTACAAACAGGAGTTTGCCGCCGGTATCGTGTGTAACGCCGGTACGTTGGGCATCCTGATTCCGCCGTCGATTGTCATGGTGGTTTACGCCACCGCGACCGAGACCTCGGTGGGCAAGCTGTTTATGGCCGGGGTGATCCCTGGGCTGTTGCTGGGTGTAGTGTTGATGATCACTATCTACATCCTTGCACGGGTTAAAAACATGCCCGCGCTGCCGCGAGCGTCGTTCAAGGAAATCGTCACCGCAGGTCGCAAAGCGGGCTGGGGCCTGATGCTGATCGTGATCATTCTGGGCGGTATTTATTCCGGCATGTTCACCCCGACCGAAGCAGCGGCCGTAGCAGCGGTGTATGCGGCCTTTGTGGCGATCTTCATCTACAAGGACATGACCTTTCGCGAATGCCCGAAGGTGATTGTCGAGGCGGGCAAGCTCAGCGTGGTGCTGATGTTTATCATCGCCAACGCCATGCTGTTTGCACACGTGTTGACGACCGAGCAGATCCCGCAGTCGATCACCGCCTGGGTGGTTGAACAGGGCTTCACGCCGATTGAGTTCTTGTTGGTGGTCAACGTCGTGTTGCTGGTGGCGGGCACTTTTATGGAGCCGTCCGCGATCATCCTGATCCTGGCGCCGATCCTGTTCCCGATTGCCATGCAGCTGGGCATCGACCCGATCCACCTGGGCATCATCATGGTGGTGAACATGGAGATCGGACTGATCACACCGCCAACCGGGCTCAACCTGTTTGTGACCTCGGCGGTCACGGGCATGCCGTTGACCCGTGTGGTGCGTGCGGTGTCGCCGTGGCTGCTGGTGATGCTGGCGTTCTTGATACTGGTGACGTACGTGCCGTTTGTGTCTCTGGCACTGCCGAACTGGCTCGGGATGTAAACGCTGCGGTAAAGCTAAAGGCCCTGCACGCGATGAGCGTGCAGGCCCTTTTTTGTAGCCGCTGACGGGGTGTATCGACTACCAGAGTGGAACCACGTAGCTGACATACAGACGGTTTTCGTCTTGCACGGTCGCGCCAGTAATATCCGGGCTGGCGTGGGCATTTCGCCAGGTCACACCCAGACCTTTGAAGGTACCGGTCGGGATCTGGTAGGCGAGGGTAACGTTGCGTTCCCACTCGCTGGTGGTGCCTTGCGCGGTACGGATGTCATCACCGTGGGCATACGACGTGGCGAAGGTCAGGCCGTTGACGCCCAGCTTGCTGAAGTCATATTTGTACTGCGCCAGCCAGGTGCGTTCACCCGCATGCTGGAACTTGTTCAATTGCATGTTGGTGAGGGCCGGAGTGTCGGCGCCCGAACCTGGGCCTTGACGGTTGTCGCCGCTGTTCAGGCCGGAATCCAGGTACGGGAAGTCGCTGTCGCCGCTGTTTTTCTGGATGCCCAGGCCCACGGTGTGACCGTCCAGGGTGTAGCTTTCGAGCAGGCTGACGGTGGACTGGTTGATACGGCCTTTGGAGGCGCCATTGTCATACAGGCCGGCAGCGGCATAGTCTTTGTCGCCATCGGCGTTGCCGCCCACACCCAGGCTGCGGTACAGACGTATGTCGGTGTCAAAGGCACCTACAGCCACCGCGTCATGGCGCTTGGCGCCGAGGAAGAACTGCTGGTAGTAATCCTCAAGGTTGGAATACCACAGGCTGACGGTGGTGCCCGGCAAGCCGGTGTAGTCGGCGCCACCAAACAGGAAGCGATCGCTTTCCTTGGTACCGCCAGCGGTGATCATGCCCTGATCGCCGGTTTCGTTACGGATTTTGGTCTTGAGAATGTCACCTGCAGTGAAGGTGAAATCCGTCAGGTCCTTGGACACCAGTTGCACGCCGGTGTTGGTCTGCTGATACAGGCGCCCGTCAGTGTTGGCCAGGACCGGGTTGTTGCCGTACAGCGTACCCACGCGCAACTCATCTTTAGCGAAGCGCATTTTGAAGGTAGGGCTCAGAACGCCGAACTGATCGGCAGATTTGCCATCATCCAGCGGGAACATACTGCCCGGGTAACGACCCTGGTGGGACTTGTCGTTGAGGTCACCACCGGAGTCCAGTTTCAGACCATAAAACCCCTGCAAGTCCAGACCAAAACCAACCGGACCTTCGGTGTAGCCAGACTTGAAATTGAATTCAAAGCCCTGGCCCCAATCGCGAATGCTGTGGGCCTTCGCGTTGCTGTTAACTACATCGCGACCCTGTTGATTGAGGTAACGGTTAAGCAGGGTAAGATCGGCGTGACTGTCATCGATAAAGTCTGCGTGTGCTGACAGCATAAAGCTCGCCATGGCGACCCCCACCATAGGGCTTACTAACTTCTTCATTGATCCCGGTCTCCGTCATTATTCTGAAATTAAAGCGTCAAACGCTTCACATAATTAGGCGATTCCTATGTGACAGTTCGGAGTCAAAAGCGGGTTTTGGCAGATGAAATTAAATTTAAGAAAGCCCGTGGATACGGGGGTTTTGCAGGTGTTTTTGAGGTTTTTGGCGAGTGCTGTGAATGCCATCTGGAGGCCGCGCGCGAGGTTGGAATTCGCCATAAACTGCGCGCCCGACACGCCCCTGAAATTCAACAATAAAGGAGTCATTGCATGACAGCAGACAAAGCGTGCCCGGTGGTCTTACGACGTGCTCAAACGCTGGAAATCCTTGCGTTTGAGCACCCTTTGGCAGGCTTACAACTGGTCAAAGGCAGCGTCGAACCGGGAGAGCCGACCGACGTGGCAGCTGTACGAGAATTGTTCGAAGAAGCGGGGATTACCGCCACTGCAAAACACGCTCTGGGCGAGTGGCGATCGACGCTAACGGGGCACACTTGGGCGTTTCATGAATGTCATGTTGACCAGGAACTCCCCGAGACGTGGGCACATTTTGCTGACGATGACGGAGGGCATGAATTCCGGTTTTTTTGGCACCCGTTGATGAGTGAACCGTCAGACAACTGGCATCAGATCTTCAAAGATGCTTTGAGTTTTCTCAGGCAGACCCTCGCCGATACGTAAATTTACACTCAACTATCGGCGTGCCATCGAGTCCAAGTAACTTCGTCTGCTGACAGTTTTACAGCCAACGTCGAAACGGAGGGAGAGAATGAAAAAATTCATAGGCCTGGCGGCGCTGACCCTCCTGGTCGGATGCTCGGCGAATCAGCCAAAACAGCCCGAACTTAACGACACCCAAGCGTGTATGACCTACCGATCAATGATGACCGCCCCCATGGCCCCGGATGCGATGCAGCGTCTGAGAGAAGCGTGTGAACAGTCGAGGGTACGCCCTGCAGAGATCTTGTAGGAGCTGTCGAAGGCTGCGATCTTTTGACGTTCAAGATCAACAGATCGCAGCCTTCGGCAGCTCCTACATCGCATTGCGTTTCGTCAGCAGTGGTTTGACTCACCCCTCAGCACGGCGCTCGAGCGCAAATATCCAGCGCCGAAGTGGGCCCCAATACGCCAAATCAATCACATCAAAAGTAACCCATACCCGGGTCCTCACTGAAAACGCCTGAACGGCGGGGCTGTGTGAAATGGCAAGCGGATTACTGATCGATACGAGCGATTGATGCGCACTTCCGATGTAGGGCGAATTCCTGGTGTCGAGAAGACCGACCTGTAATGTTCCATTAACGTCTGGAAGGCTCAAGGACAAGGTCTCGCCAGTTGCCAACCGACCTATACACGCGCTCTCAAAAAAGACGGCAAGTGGCGCGCTCCGGCCAAAAGCATTGTTTAGAAACCCCTTCTTTCGATGAATGGTGATGTCCATGTGCCGCCCTTCATTGACCGAGTGCACAGAGTATTGGTCAGTCTGACGATAATGGCGAATCACTCTCTAACCACAGGAGTGGATTAGTACAGGTGTGCTAATTGAAGAAGAGTGTTTTGATGTTATCGTTTTTCTTGTATTGGTAATGTTCGAAATATTACGTGCTTTGATTAAAAGCAAAAATATTTAACGTCTGCTCATTATTCTGGAAGGTTCGGTAAGTGTATGTCAGGGATATTCAGGTTGGGTGGTGTGCTAATAGTGTTGGCGTCGTTATTGACGGGGTTTAATTCGGCACTGGCCGACAGTAAAGACCCTGTTGGCGACTGGTGGCTTGTTTACAGTGTCGGCACGGGGGAAAACAACATTGTGTTTGTCGCCGACCTCACCTCCATGACACCACCCGTTAAAAAGGGCGGTACACAGTTTGTCGAGGTTAGCCAGATCTTCGCTGATTCATCAAAACCGCTGGTGGACGTCTATACAATTGAAGTTCAATGCGCCAAACACAGGGCTCGTTTTGTTAAAGGCACATCTACTGATCGAGCCAGCAACGTACGTCGGGATCTGGAAGTGTCCAATGAGTGGCTCACGCTGGACGATAATGCACTGTTATACACGTTTGGATTTGTGTGTAATCCGCGGGATCGAGTCTTCAACGGCATGTTGTCGTTGGGGAAGTTCACTCATAAAAAGCTGCTGGAAACTATCGCGGAGTTACAAGCACCGCCGAAAACGCCGATGCAAGAGTTGGAGCAGATGTTGGGTAATGATAAGCCGCACGTTCCTGGTGAGATGAAATGAAAGTTTATAAATGGCTTAAAACGTTTTTTTTTATAATGCTAGTGCCCGGTTTTATGGTGGCCAGCGGCTGTTCGTTGATTGCTCAGAATCGCTGGGAAGGTCGCGATGCCCAAGAGGCACT
Organism: Pseudomonas sp. HY2-MNA-CIBAN-0224; assembly: GCF_040310285.1. Lineage (NCBI taxonomy): Bacteria > Pseudomonadati > Pseudomonadota > Gammaproteobacteria > Pseudomonadales > Pseudomonadaceae > Pseudomonas > Pseudomonas sp. HY2-MNA-CIBAN-0224. The sequence goes on from NZ_JBEOPQ010000015.1 coordinate 77,584, forward strand.
GAATTTATTCGGCAGGCCCGATACCATGAAAGCAACGCAAGATGCTGCTGGAGGGAAACTCGTTGTGATGACGTGGTATAAAACCTCTCAGTGGACGACTACCGAAGCGGCCGGTACATCCATGACCCATGGAGCTAATGGCATGACTCATACGGAATATTATGAGCAAGTGGGCCATGGCTCGGACTGCAAACTGGAAGCGACGGTCAATCAGGCCAAGAAAATAGTCCTGTTTAAAATTCAGGACGGGAAAATACTGCATGGCAAGTGCCAGAATATTCCTTACGTTCCCGGTTATATTCCGCCTGGTTTTTAGGGTGAACGACCAAAACTAACGCCCTGAACAGTGCATGAACGAGGCTAACGAAGCCATTGCTGCGTGAAATTTCGCTAGGGATGCTTGAGGTGGTCAGTATGATCATCACTTATGACGGCACGATCACTTTTAAATGGGAAATGGTTGCTGATGAATATTGTCAGAGCGAAGCAGACGAATTTGAGCCCGATGCAGACTCTGCACCTTTTTAAATGACACAAAAAAGCCCGCTCGACGGCGGGCTCTTTTTTCTAGCTAAGACTTACAAAGAATCATTCTTTTGCTTTTTTAGTTCAGCTGTGCATTCAGGTTTATTGTTGAAATCGTACTGCACTACGAAGTAGCCTTTGTCTCTGGAAGCTGCTCTGGCATCAATCGCAATGCTGCTGATGTCATTCTTAATTCCAGGCCCTTTCCATTCAGCCGCCAACGTTCGATCCTGCTTGTAAAGGCTGGTCATCCAGTCATTTGAGTCCTTCCAAATGCTTCCAGGCATCAAGAAGTCATAGATTTTTGGCTTTCCGTAGATTGCGGTCAGGGCATCTCTCATAGAATCGTAGCTTGATTGTAACTGATGCCCGAAGTCATTCGTTTGTATAGATTTCCCAATTGCTCTAATCACGCAAAGCCCGACCGTGGGCGAGATAACCAATCCGTATTGCTCAAAAGCATCGTTCGGCTTCGGAGCCTTATCGAGCAAATACAGATTTTCAGATTCTTTAATGAGCCTTGGAGTTTCTCCTGTCATTTTCTCAATGATTTCTGCACTTATACCTGACTCAAAACCGAAAGGCCCTGTGCCGGTCGGTAAAAGATCAGGTGCGGCGGCTGGCTGAATTGCCGCAACCGAGGGGACAGGGACTGAGCTCTTTGTAGGCAATACCTGCATAGCTGCGCGAACAGGGAGTAGGCCGTATTTTGAAACCAAGTACTGCTGCTCAAGCATCGCAAGGGTTTGCTCACTAGTCGCAATAGTTGAAAGCTTCAGTGCCTGAATAAGTCCTCCACTGTATTGCGCGGCTTCAGCCTTTGCAGAAGCGATATCCACCTTGGTTTGTGCTATTTCGGCAGCTAGTTTGCTGGCGAGTTCCTCATCCGCGTTAGAGGCAACTGTAGCTACGGTTACGCTACTTTTTGATTGGACAGCCAATATTCGTTGCTCTAAGAGTGCTTGATTAGTTTTAAGAACCTCAACTCGAGTAGTAATTAGATCCTTTATCAGCCCCCCGCTATAGTTGGCTGACGACTGATTCGCTGAATCAATTTCTTGCTTCGTCTTTGATAGCTCGCTCTCCAATTGTGAGACGTAAGCCTTTTGTTCCTGAGTGAGTTCTTTCTCTGTGCAGCCTTGAAGCATGAAGACGGCCCAAAAAACCAGAAAGTATCCATATGTGCGCAATTCGCATTCCCTCCTTAGTTGAGTGGGAACTTTACCATTTGTGGCGTTCGGCCACCATTTGGCGTTGAGAGTTGAGAGTTGAGAGTTGAGAGTTGAGAGAAGGTAGCGCCATTCGCTTGCCACAACTAAGCATAAAGACCAAAATAAAGACCTTTTCAGGAGGCATAATCTATGCCAAACGTTTTCGCTGACGTGGCTGTGAGCGTGTCCGAGCTCAAGAAGAACCCTTCGGCGGTGCTGAGCGGGGCAGGCGGCGCCACTGTGGCTGTCCTGAACCATAACCGCGTTATGGGTTACATGGTTCCAGCCGAAGTCTATGAGGCCATGATTGAGCGACTGGACGACCTTGAGCTGGCGCAAGTAGCCAAAGCTCGTATTGAGGCGGGCGAGGAGCCTGTCCGTGTATCGCTCGACGATCTGATTGGCGAGGCTGAGGCCGATATCGCAAATGGCCGTTGAGTACACCGTCGAATGGGACCCAAAGGCGTTGAAGGAATTACGCAAGCTGGACGGTGCTGTACGTCTTCAGTATTGCGAAAGCTTGAAGAGCGCCAAGGCCGCCCGCGAGTGCCTGGCGATGCGCTTCATGGCTTAAAGGAGTGCTACAAGATCAAATTGCGCGGGGCAGGGTACCGATTGGTTTATCGCGTCGAGGATGAGCGAATTGTCATCCTTGTGCTTGCTATTGGCAAGCGAGAGCGCGGCTCAGTGTATGAGCAGACAGAGAAACGCTAAGCCAGATACAAAAAGCCCGGCGCTTGGCCGGACTTATCTATGGCGCTTTCTTTTCGGTCATAGGTTGCTGCGTGGCTTGAGTGCTTTCTGCAATTGGTTTTTCCGACTTACCGGCCTGATAAAAATTTGTACTATCAGGAATTGCGGAACAGCTCTCAGAATTGCGGAACAAAAAACAAAGGGCCTGCACGCCGAAAGCGTGCAAGCCCTTGATTTGTTTGGTGCCCGAAGCCGGAATCGAACCGGCACGTCCTTTCGAACGGGGGATTTTAAGTCCCATGCGTCTACCAATTTCGCCATTCGGGCGGTAGCGCTGTAAAGCGGGTCATGCAGGAGGTGCTTTGACGTTCAAAGTACTCAGTAGCCTGCGTGACAGGTGGACGAATATATAGACCCTGCGACGTTGAGGCAAGTTGGTTAGTGCTTTTTAAGCAAGTTTTTTTGAAATCCCCTCGATTAAAATCGTCGAAAAATCAGAGAGCTAGGGAATTAGCGGAAAGGTTTGGTCGGATTTATCGCGATTGTGTGTAGGACCGAGTGGCTGCTCGGGCTGGCGATTGCTGCGGGTTTGTTTAAAAGCGTATTGGCAGTCGAGGTTTATGGGCCAGGCACAGCCAGCATCCCCCTCACAAAAAATATGGCCTGACGGCGAATACCAGCGGCATTGAGGACTAACCTTGAAGCGGATGGTTCTCCAGGTTCGATGAAGGGTAGAGCGTGAGCACTAGGGCATCTTGCTTTTAAAAAGTGCTGGTCTACCCTGATTTCCTTGGCGCTCTTCAGTTTCGCCATTCAAAGCGAGTCGCCTCTTCGGTAAGCGCTAATGCAGTGCAAGGTTAATCAAAGGGAGTTGATGCCACCATGATGTTTGTCGTTTTTGCCGTACTTGCATTGGCGCTGGTTGTGGGGTGGTTTGGTCGCAGGAAGTGGGCGCTGATACTGCTGTTTGTGTTTTTTGCTTTGGCCATCAAGCTATTTCTCTGGGAAATATATAGCCCGGAATACGGTTACAGAATGCCTTGGATTCAGGTGAATAACGCGGGTAATGAGTTCCCGGCCAGTACACGTGCGTAATCAAGTTTTCTCGAAAACCAGCGATGGAGCGCCGGATGCCATGAATCGTTTTTCTAATAAATTAGCGGCGGGGTGGGGTGAGTACGCGTCGCCGCTGCTCTATGTCTATTTGCTGGGGATGATGGCGGTGCTTGCGGGGATATTGACCACTGCCATGACCCTGCAATATGTCGACGGTGAGTTGCCTTGCCCGCTGTGCCTGTTGCAGCGCGCGGCCATGCTGGGTGTATGTTTCGGGATCATGCAGCAATTGCGGCATGGGTACTCCTGGTTCAATACCGGCATTTGCCTGGCGTTTTCGGTGTTGCTGCTGATTATCTCGGTTCGGCAAACCTTGCTGGATATCTACCCGCGCCCAGGGCATGCCTATGTGGGCAGTGCGGTGTTTGGCCTGCATATGCCGGTCTGGTCAGTGATTATTGCGCTCTGTCTGATTACCGCGATCGCTTTGCAACTGATTATCTGGGGCGCCAATAAGCAGGTCACCGATAAAAGCATTGGGCTTTATCCGGGCCTGAAGACTATTGCATGTGCGCTCAGTTTTTATGTGATTGCAATCGGGGTGGTCAATTTTGTCTCGGTTGGGGTTCAGTGCAAGTTCAATCAATGTCACACCTTTAGTTATCAATTACTGGATTGAACAGTGTTGAGTGTGTCGAAAAGGAGTAAATCAGTGAAAACAGCTATTACGTTGGCTTTTGTGGGGGCCTCTTTACTGTCAGGTGTTGCCAATGCACAGACGCCACAATACTTGTTTGATGTGACGGGCAAGAGCCCGTACAAACAGGCCTATCAGGACATGCTGGCGTTCCCTGAATGGGTGCGCACCGGCCAAGGCACTTCGACGCCGCTGCAAGAAGTGGTCATTGATGGGCAGAAATACACCCTGGGCCAAATGTGTAAGCCCCATGACTGTGCGGATAATCAGCTGATTGTTATGTTCAGCTCCGACAAGAAAAAAGCCTGGGGCTTGTTGGCCACGCGATCGGCTGATGGTCAGTCATTCAATACACAGCTCTTGGGTGCGCCTGAGGCGGCCATCAAGGAGTATTTGAATAAAACCCTGGCCGAGAATAATCCAGAAGACTAAGCGGTTTGCCACGCAAAGCCGGGCCTGGTTCTGTTTCATTGCGCGTTCGATGAATTGGAATCAGGCCCGATTTTTTGTGCCTGACCCTTTGACTCGATGGCGGGATGCAACGCCATAAGTCATCACACGCGTTAGCTGTCGTTCAGGGCTGCATGGGTAGGCTAGGATGCACTCAGGTCCTGAACGGGTTGGCACCATGAATACCAGCGTGATTTATGCATTGGCTGCGGCCGCACTGTTCGGCGCCAGCACGCCGCTGGCCAAGGTGTTAGGGGCTGAGGTGTCGCCGGTGCTGCTGGCCGGTTTGCTGTATTTAGGCTGCGGAGTGGGCCTGGTGCTGGTGCGTTGTCTGCGCGACCGAGGCTGGAAACCCTCGGGTCTGCCTGCTGGCGAATGGCCGTCGCTGGCCGGGGCGATTCTGTTCGGCGGGGTGTTGGGGCCGGTTGCCCTGATGTTTGGCCTGACCCGCACCAGTGGTGCCACCGCGTCGCTGATGCTTAACCTCGAACCGGTGCTGACCGCGCTGTTGGCGTGGGTAGTGTTCAAGGAAAATGCTGACCGCCGAATTGTTCTGGGCATGTTGGCGATTATCGCCGGCGGCCTTGTGTTGTCCTGGCCAGCCGGGCACACCTTGGATGTTTCGCAATCGTGGCTGGGACCCATTGCGGTCGCTTTTGCCTGTTTCTGCTGGGCGGTGGACAACAACCTCACGCGCAAAGTATCGGCTTCTGATTCGTTGTATATCGCCGGTTCCAAAGGCTTGTTCGCCGGTTTGGTGAATTGTACGGTCGCGCTCACATTGGGCGCGCAGTGGGTGCCGATGCAGGTGTTGACGCCAACCCTGCTGATTGGCTTTTTAGGCTATGGCGTGAGTCTGGTGCTGTTCGTGCTGGCACTGCGTGGCCTGGGTGCGGCACGCACCGGGGCTTATTTTTCGACGGCGCCTTTTTTGGGCGCGGCCATCTCGATTCTGGTGCTGGGCGAGTCGGTTTCGCTGCTGTTTTGGCTGGCTGCGGCTTTTATGCTGTTCGGGGTGTGGCTGCACCTGACCGAATCCCATGCTCACCTGCATCAGCATCAACCGCTTGTGCATACGCACCGTCACACCCATGACGAGCACCATCAGCATGAACATGATGGGGATGAACCTGCGGGCATCGCGCACAGTCATACGCATCAACATGCGGCAATTGAGCACAATCACCCGCATTTTCCGGATATTCATCACCGGCACACGCACTGAACAGAGCGCCTCTTGCAGGAAGCAGTAACACTTTTTATTGGAATGGAGCGCCAGAGCGCACATGTTTGAACACATCGATTTGAACCACTTGCTGGCCACTTATGGCTACCTGGCCATTTTTATTGGTTGCCTGCTCGAAGGTGAAACCATCCTGATTCTAGGAGGGATGGCAGCGCACCAACATGTGCTCAAACTGTTGCCGGTGATTGGGTATGCCAGTTTGGCCGGGATGCTCGGCGATCAGTTGCTGTTCTGGGTCGGGCGCTATTTTGGCGAGCGATTGTTGCCCCGCTTGCACAAGCAGAAAGCCGCCATCGATCGGGTATCGCAGTTGATCAACCAGTACCCGACGGTGTCGATTTTTTCCGTACGTTTTCTCTACGGCATGCGCCTGGTTGGGCCGATGGTGATCGGTGCGAGCAAGGTGTCGCCGTTGAAATTCAGTGTCATCAACTTGCTGGGTGCGGTGGTCTGGGCAACGCTGTTCGTCAATGCGGGGTATTGGGCCGGGGAGTTTTTACAAGGCGTTTTTGGCGACCTTAAGCCATACCGATTGCCGATTGCGCTGTGTGTCATCGGATTGATGGTGGGCATTGGCCTGATTCGCCATCACCGGGCCAAGCGTCGCTCTACGGCCAAAACCGTCTCATGACTCAGGTATTTCAAGATATTTAGGTGTGGTTGCAATAAATAAACGTGAAAGGCAAAGTCCGGACACCGGTTGCGCCTATGCTTCCTACAACAGGCTCAGCGCCGAGGGTTTCAGGTCCTTGGCGGTACATTCGCGGACCCGGTCCGATAAGAAAAGGAGATCTGGATGTTTATCCGTTTATTGATCCTCGCCAGTGTGCTTGTCACCAGCACGGTCCAGGCCATTGAGGTTCCCAGCCCACTTGAACAGGATCGCGGCAAGTCCCGCCCGTTAATCATTGTTGCCCGTACACCGGCTGACCCAACACTGACCGCTCTCAAGAAGGAACTGGAGGATCCAGCGATTCAGCAAGGCTTCAAGGACCGTAACCTGGTGCTCTATGAGGTTGTCGGTATTGCCGGCAAGCGCGATGGCAAAGACCTTGAAACGCAGTCCACGATGTCACTGATACGCGGGCTCAAGCCCGGGATGATCATTGATAAGGCCAAGGTGATTCTGATCGGCAAGGACGGTGAGAGGAAATTTGAAGGCGAGGGCGATGCCGACCTCCCTAAATTGTTCGCCACCATCGATGCTTTGCCGGCCAGCGAGAAAGAAACCCAGGCCCCGCCAGAGGCCGCAGCCCCGGAGAAGCCGGGCAAAGGCACCAAGCCTGCAAAACCCGCCAAAGCGGTCAAGGCGCTGGAAGATTAACAGCGCTTTGTCACACGCAAAAAAAAGCCCGCTGGGGGGAGCGGGCTGAACGGGATTCACTAAAGGAGTAGGTTCAAAGTAGCCCTGGCGATGTGAAAGTGGTGTGAAAACCATGTCGTCAAAACGCTGAGTCTGATGCAATCTCTCCTTTAGCTTCAAAGTCGTGTTCGTTGAGCCACTCCTGGTTCAACGTGGGTGTATCGCCCAAATACTCCAGCAGCCAGTTCATCGCGGGAGACTGATGAGTCTGGTTCCAGGCGATGCAAGAAGGGCTGGAGGGGAAGGGCCTTTGCAACGGCAGGACGACCAGTCGACCTTGTGCAATCAAGGGCTGCGCCAGGTGCGCAGGCACCATGCCAACGCACAACCCATCACTCAGGCACGCCAGGCCCGTGGGCCAGTCGGGCACCATCATTCGTCGCTGGTTATCCAGCGTCCAGGTATCGCGCTTTGGCAGGCTGCGCGAGGTGTCATCCATACACAATGACGGGTAGGGGCGCAGTTGCTCGTCATTCAACGGGCCCTGAAGTGACGTCAAAGGATGTGCCGGGCTGGCCACACACAGCCAGTGCAGCGAACCCATATCACGGAAGGCAAAGCTGGCCGTGACGGGGATTGCCCGGGTCGCGCCGATGACGATGTCCGTGCGCCCGTCGACCAGGGCATCCCACACGCCGTTGTACACCTCGTAATTCACGAGCAATTCCACGTCGGGAAAGTGTCGGTAGAAATCCAGCAGCATTTGCTGGCAGCGGGGGTGTTTGACGATGGCGTCCACGCCGACCCGCAACTGGCCGCTCCAGCCATTGGCCACCTGCTGGCACAGACGCCGGGTGCCGTGCATTTTTTTCATCACAACGCGGGCTTCTTTGACGAACACGCGCCCGGCGGGTGTCAGCTCTACATCCCGATGACGACGGACAAACAACGGCACAGCGAGCCATTGCTCCAGCTGGCGGACGGTGTAACTGACGGCGGAGGGCACCCGATGCAGCTCTTGTGCGGCGCCACTGAAGCTCCCGTGGCGGGCGACTGCGTCAATGACATCCAGAGAGTATTCAGACCACATAGCTTGCCTTCGAAATATTTGATGCCATCAGGCAATAATTCTCGCTTCACAAGGCAATCCTCAGCCGGATAATGCGCGTCAGTCAACAAATTGTTTGATGGCAAGTTTTGGGTGCACATGAAGAATTCTTTTGGTTTTACCTGTTATCTCGCCGGGCTGAGCATGCTCGGCTATCTGGCGATGGATATGTACCTGCCAGCATTCGGCACATTGCGCAGCGAATTGGGCCTGTCTGCCGGGGCTGTAGGCGCGAGCCTGAGTATCTTTCTGGCCGGTTTCGCCTTTGGGCAATTGCTCTGGGGGCCGCTGTCTGACCGCCTGGGGCGCAAGCCAGTACTTTTGGCGGGCCTGTCCATGTTTGCCCTGGGCTGCGTGGGGATGTTGTTTGTCGACAATGCCGCGCTGTTGCTGACCCTGCGGTTTATTCAGGCCATCGGCATTTGCGCGGCGGCGGTAACCTGGCAAGCGCTGGTGATCGATCGCTATCCGTCTGAGAAAGCCAACCGGGTGTTTGCCGGGATCATGCCACTGATGGGCTTGTCACCTGCATTGGCTCCGCTGTTGGGCGCCGTGGTGCTCAACCATCTAGGCTGGCAGGCGATTTTTGCGGTGTTGCTGGGGTTGGCGTTACTGCTGATCGTGCCGACGCTGTTGCTCAAAGAAAAAGCCCGAAGCGTGGTCAGTACCCCGCAAGCAACTCAGGTCAGCTACTGGAAGCTACTGTGCTCGGCGAGTTTTAGCGGCAACGTGATGATGTTTGCGGCGTGCTCGGCGAGCTTCTTCGCCTGGCTGACCGCGTCGCCGTTCATTCTGGGGGACATGGGGTATAGCCCGAGTGATATAGGTTTGAGCTACGCCTTGCCGACGCTGGCATTTATGGCCGGTGGTTATGGTTGCCGCAGTGCCTTGCAGCGCATCAAGGGCCGCACGCTGTTGCCGTGGCTGCTGGTGGCGTACTGCGCGAGCATGGTGGGGTTGTATTGGGTGGCGACGCAAACCGAGCCGACGCTGGCGACCTTGCTGATACCGTTTTGCCTGATGGCGCTGGTTAACGGGGCGAGCTATCCGATTGTGGTGGCCAATGCGCTGATGCCCTTTGCCGGGAACTCGGGCAAAGCGGCCGGGCTGCAAAACACCTTACAGCTTGGCTTGTGTTTTTTGAGCAGCTTGTTGGTCTCGACCTACATCAGTCAGCCGCTGCAAATCACCGTCGAAGTGATGCTGGCGACGGCACCGCTGGCGGTATTGGGGTATGTCATCCAGCGGCGCAAGGCCAATGCAGAGGCGCTTGCAACCTCCTGACACCCCCAATCGCCCTGTAGGAGCCAACTGTCTTTCGCTTTGCCCGACAAACGCACATATCAGGGTGGCAGACGCTAAGTTTGCCTTCCGGA